>JAJZKG010000030.1 GCA_021809565.1 bacterium
TTTTGGATATAACGAATTTTTGATAAGATCAATATTATTTTTTAAATGAGATATATCTATGTTATCAAGATTTTTAATTGCTAGTTTATTCCAGATTAAATATGATATTATCGCTTCTCTTCTATTATCTTCCGTATTAAACTGGGATTTCGTTTGCATCATTATTCTGATCTAAAACATCTTTAATACCTGAAATTAGAAGAGCTAAACCTCCAGAAAAAGCAAGACTAGCTACTAGTTTATTTTTAGAAGATAATCCAGCAATTATCATAATTAATCCACTGATACCCTCTAAAACTATTTTTTGATTTTTATCCATATTTTATTTTATTCCTCACAGGTTTATGCTTTCTTATAAGTTTTTTTTCTAATCGTCTAGCATCAGATGTACGTTTAGTATGTTTAACCTTAAAAGTATAAAATTTTTGTTTTTTATGTTGTTTTAATCTAAGCTTAAGATTATTGGAGCTTCCAACATAAGTTGGTTTTTTAGCTCTTTTTTTATATAATTCATAAGTTCCAGGTCCACTTTTTACTCTTTTAATATTTTCATTATTAAATTTCTTACGCATGTTTATCATCTCCGTTTATTGCACAATTACAGTCTGATTCATTCTCCTGTTTGATGATTTTTCCATTCTCGTTACACACCCAATAAGATTCTTTTCGTATAAGCCCTTTATTACTTGTCATCTTTTTACATTCTCCGGGCCTTAGCTCATCAGTTTCTTTTTTTATATTTATATCATTTCTATTATACCCAAAATTTATAAATGGCCAATTCATATCATCATCTTTTGCTCCAGTTTCCTAACCACCTTGATTTTATCCCTTTTTTATCCTTATGTATATAGAGCGCAGCGCCTTTTCGTTTCTTTGCCATTTTTCGTAGGCTTCTATACCCGCTGGAAGAAAGCCTGGCACTTCCAGATTTAACTTGTACATATGTTTTATACCCAGATGGGGATCTCCCATAAATATCTGCGGGTCCGCGGCTTCCCTTACTTCTATGAAGATTAGTCCAACCCTTGTCTCGCATCCAGTTCTCGACTTTCTTCTCTTGTATTCTTCCTCTTCTGTACAAATTCACCATGTTTTCGCCCCCTATATATAAATATAGAGCGGATCTCATTTATATATTTTTCTGTTATAGTGTCTTTGTATTTTCTACATACATATAAGATTTAAATACTTATAATAATACTACTACTAATATGAAAGAGCCTGACTACAGTCTTTATTTGGATCCAGGCTATAGGCCGTTACTAAACTATTCAAGGCTTGTTGTATTATCTGTATTATATAACGAATGTCCGGATGGGGTTCCCTACAAAGTTTTGAAAGAGATCGTGCGTTTGCCAGACGGTAGCTTTGGGCCTAATATCTCCTGGTTAAAAGATAGAAATTACATAATATCTAAAGAACAGAAATTTGAGGGAGAAAATACTGTTACATATATTATCACAGAAGAGGGAGAAAACGCTTATTTATACATAAAAAAGTGGCTTGAAAAGGTGATTGGAATTAAAAGTGGAGGTAGAATATGACAGAAGGATTTGGAGTAGTGAAAGCGATATTGGAGAAATTTAATGTTAAATTAGATTTGTCAGATTTAGATTCAAAGATAATTACGCAAAAGTTGACTTTTATATTTCAGACGCTTGCTAAAGAGGAGCTTTACAAAGACTTTAACTTTTACATTTATGGGCCGTACTCAAAAGAGCTTACATCAGATTATTATTCTGATAGAATAAAAATGAGTGCGGCAAATTTAACTGAAAAAGAAAAAAGCGTTTTAGACCAAATGTACTCATTATTAAATAAAAAGGTAGACAAAGAAAAAATGGAAATAATAGGAAGCTTGTTGTTTTTAAGGTTGCATGATAAGCTTGAATGGGAAGATGCCTATGAGATATTATTAAAGCTTAAACCCAGGCTAAAACCAGAAAAGGTGGCAGTTTGCATGAACGATGCAAAGAGACTTTTAATAACAGAAGATGAAATTAAAAGCTTTAATGATAGTATAAAAGAAGAAATTGAAGATTGGGATAGAGTATCAAACGAAACAATAAGTAAGGATGACTAATTTATGGATGGTGAGATTCATCTTTTTGACTTCAGCGGAGGAAAAGGAAGGGAAGAAACCTATTCTCGGCCAGCAATAATCTTAAAGGCCATAACAGAATACGGTCTTTTGGTAGTATTACCTCTTACGAGCAAGATAAATAAAAACATGCCGTTTACATATTTTATCAGGAAAACACCAGAGAATGGGCTTAAGGAGGATAGCCTGGTCTTGCTTGGACATATAAAATCAATAGATCCATCGAGACTTTTGAGTGGAAGTTTTGGTAAATTAAATGAACAGGATATGAATAATATGAAGGCAATTATAAGAGATATGTTAGAGTTGTAAATGCTTAAATGAAATATTTTAAGTAACTAACTTCTTAATAACACTCCACCTAATTTTCGATATTTTATTCTGTTACAACTAGATATCCTCTAAAAACCGGTTTTATACCCTTCTTCAATGTAATAGCTTGCTACCATTAGTACACCAGTTATAATACCCATATATGGTCCAAAACTGACTAAAGAAGGTTGAATACTGGAAGGAGATGATGAAAATGAGATGAAATTAAGTCCTAAAATTAGAAAAATGCTGTATAGTATACTGGTTATCCCCCCTGAAAATGCGTGTTTGTAGTTCTTGAATGACAAAGAAATTTCAATTATAGCTATAATATAAAGCAATAGACTACCCATTAAGAGAATACTAGAAGATAAGGGGATAGCATAACTTTGACTAGAGATTATTAATAAATATGAATTCTTTACTATACCTTGAAATACAGTTTGGTATATTTGGTATAAATCTATCTTGAATAAAACTATAGATAATGCTGGCATTATTAAGCTAGTAAGCATAATTATTAGCGAAACTATCATTAAAATCTTAGGTATTAATATTGTTAATGTAGAATCTGCTCTATATTCTCCTTTAATATCAGAATATTTATTTTCTTCAGTTTCATTTTTTATCTGTTTTCTATCTTTTATATCCATTTTAAAATTTTTCTTGTCTTCTGCTTTATTTTTTAATGAATTTTGCGTTGTTTTTTTAGATTTATATAACTTATATAAATTATATAAAATTCCAAAAAAGATAAGTATTATGATAGTTACTAAAAGTATAGGTTCAAGCCTCAAAGATTTTAGAGAATTAAATCCCAGTGATGATAATGCCATATATTATATCTATATTGTTTATGTTTTATAACTATTGCATTAATTTCAGAATTTAAATGAAAATTATGTTTAATATACCTTTACTAAAACTTTAAGATATAAATATTCTGATTAGAAAAGTAATTTAATCTGTGGAGAAAACAAACTATATGCCAGTGGTAGTTCTAATTTCTTGTGTCAGTAAGAATGTTTATTTGCTGTTAGCATTATAAGAAAGGTATAACTAGAATTTGTTGGATTAAATTTCTTATTTAATAAAGTTTAAGCACATCTAATCATAAATCTTAAGGTTTTTCAATAAGAATTTGTAGTGCTCACGCCAAAGTACTAAAAATGCAATCAAGGCAAACGATATTATTAATCCTATCAAGTGTACTAATAGTACAAAGCTGTAATATGAGACTAAAGTCAGAAGAATGATCATTATAAGTAAAAATAGCATAAACTGTGCTGCTCTGTCCCTTACCTCTTTACTGTATTTTTTGTTGGCTTTCTTGATAAAAAGCCCTCTGAAGTCAAATATGATTACATATATAAGGAAATAGATGAGCAAAGTTATGGCAATTATCGATGTTCCCCTAGAAGGTATTTTAAATGTAAACCAGTAAATAGCCGAAGTCAGGTACGAGGAGAGTATGCCTATACAAAAAATATCAGAAGGCTTAAGAAATCTGTTTAACTTGTTCCTTTTTGTGTACATATAGCTCATTATTGCTAGCATTATGAAAACCGGCAGGAAGTTCAAAGAAAAACCTACCACGAAATTACCATAATAAGGCGAGAAGTCTTCCAATGCACTGAAAGGGCTTGTTATAAAAATCAGGATGTTGTTTGGAATTATATTGTATAAAGAAACGTATATCCAGTTGAAAATTACATACAATGCAGAAAAAAGCAGGCTGAAATTGAAGATTTTAAGGTATGAGAGCAATCTTATGCTGCTACTATTCCTATGCTTGTTATAATTCATAATAATATAAGGAGATAATTAAAAGATTTAAAGTTTTCAGGTTTATTATCTTTAATACATATAATTATAAATTTTAATTACATTTTGTCGTATTAAGTAACTTTTTGATACAATTAACCACAATATTATTAAGGTTTATCATGGAATTGCCAATAATCTATAAATTGAAAAGGATAGCACAGAAGGATTCAGCAGAATTACAGGATGAAGTAATATGAGTAGTATATGAAATTTTCGATAACGCTGTAATAGACGGTGGTGTGGCCACATGGCGTTGTTATGGTACAAAAAAAGTCGGGGATAAAGTCATTTCTGTCTGTTTATGGCCTAGAAAAAAGCTGACGGATTTCGTTTGCTTTGAGCTGACTATACCGGACGATGTTTTAAATAATATTATAAAACTATAGACAGAAATAAAACTGAGGAATATCTGAAGAAGGCAACTAAATATATAAAGTTAAGAGTAAAAATGTTTTCATTTATTCGCTAATAATGATTAGAGTATTTAGCCACATAACCGGGTCATAATAAAAAATTTCGTAGGATATGGTTTAGTTTTTGTGGTCCCTATAAGCAAAGGTGAACAAAGATTTTCAGAGGCATTTAATGTGCCTATAATTAAAACACCGACAAATGGCTTGGATGAAGATTCTGTAGCGGTAACTTATCAAGGAACAACTTTAGACAAAGAGGAACGATTAATACGTAAACTTGGGGATCTGGATACTGAATCATTCAAACTTATAAAGACTAACTTGAGAAAGCAGCTTGACTTATAACTTTAAACCATCAGAAATTGATCTAATTTCTCCGTTTTGTAATTCAGTTTCAACATTATACTGAATTTAAATTGTATAATTTATATATAAATTATCCTCATATATACCCTATGAAAATTGAAGATCTATTCAATGAAACATCTATTAGATCTAGCTATGGGCTTGGGGATATATCAGCCATATATACACTTGATAGAGATGTAAGAGACACCATTGAAGAGATAGCTGAAAAATATTCATCGGATATAGATTACTCAAGAAATAGTGTAATAGGAGTAGTAACTATCGCAATAAATACGAAAGATAAGGATGCAGTAATGGAAGCAATAAAGACCCTAAGAAGATATGAGGGAGATGCTTCAAATGGTATAAGTCTTGGATTATGGAATGTTACAAAGTATACGAAAGATAAGGACAGGGTCATTAAAGCAGCTAAAATAATGTCTCTAGACAAAATAGTTGATTCTGTGAGAAATAATAAAATAAGGTACACAAATGAATTGTTACAAATCGGAGCATACACAGAAGATAAGGATGCAGTAATGGAATCAATAAAGATAGTAATGAGGTATAGAGGGGATAATATGGAGAATATAGCTTATACTTTAATGAGAATTGCAAGGTATACGAAAGATAAGGACAGGATCATTAAAGCAGCTAAAATAATGAGGTCTTTAGATAAAATAGTTAGTTCTTTGGAAAATTACCATAGAAAATTAATACAAATTGCAGCATACACAGAAGATAAAGATGCAGTAATGGAATCAATAAAGACGATAAGGAGATATGATGGAGATACTGCACAGCGTATAGCCAGTGAATTAAGTAGCATTGCAGAGTATACAAAAGATAAAGATGCAGTAATGGAATCAATAAAGACGATAAGGAGATATAAGGGAAATGCTGCAAAGGAGATAGGCTTTGGATTAAGTAGCATTGCAGAGTATACAAAAGATAAGGACAGGGTCATTAAAGCAGCTAAAATAATGTCTCTAGACAAAATAGTTGATTCTGTGAAAAATATAGTTCACCCCAGAAGCTTAGTAAAAATTGCAGAATACACCGAAGATAAGGATGTAGTAATGGAATCAATAAAGACGATAAGGAGATATGATGGAGATACTGCACAGCGTATAGCCAGTGAATTAAGTAGCATTGCAGAGTATACAAAAGATAAAGATGCAGTAATGGAATCAATAAAGACGATAAGGAGATATGATGGAGATACTGCACAGCGTATAGCCAGTGAATTAAGTAGCATTGCAGTGTATACAATGGGCGGAAGTGCTTTAATTAATACTTGCAGAATCATAAACTTGATTGGAATAGGTGTATTTGATTTACTTACAGGTAAAGACTTTATTGATATTAAGAATAAAAAATTTGATTATTTGATAGACAGTAAAGAGAGTTTTGATGCAGTGGCCGCATATATAAAATCAGGTTATGAATTACCTATGCCAAGTAAGGACAGTATAAATAACTATAAAAATATAGCTTCTGAGTATATGTTTAATAAATATG
>JAJZKG010000031.1 GCA_021809565.1 bacterium
AAATATCCCCGTGTTCTTCGCAGTTTACTACATCGACCATAATTTTAACAACATCCTTGGTTCTCAGTTTTAAATAATCTATAAAGGTTTTTAAGTATCCTGCCCCTCCTTCCTGAAGCTCGCTTATTATCACACCGGAATCATTATAAGTGTATGAAAATTGATCGGGGGTTACTCCAACGGCGATTGCTATGGTTTTAAGCCAGAAATGTGCTATAGTATGTTTTATATCATTTAAATTAAATTTAGGCCTGTTGTGATATTTATTCCTAAATGCATCATATAAATTATTTAATTCATCATCATTAATAACTATTTTTAACGAGTTTGTTGTTATTTGATAGCCATATGGTGTCTTTGATAATATTTGTTCAGTATCTCTTTCTTTAGATGGCATATAAATATTTTTTTCTTTGTCCTTATACTGGTAATTGATTGATAGGTCAACTCCCATTAGAAGTATTGTCACCTCTGATGATTCTGAAATGTGTAAATGATTTATAACAGGATCCCATTTATCCGCATTTATATTTGTTTTACATATATTTGACGCATACAACGATATTTTACTAAGCCTATAATTGCAAATATCACATTTGTATTTATTATAATCATAAAATTCTTTGCATGTTTTACAATATGAGATAATGCCGTTTACCCCATCATCTGTAATGGTTTCAATTTTAAGGGATAATGGCATCAACGCCTTTTCATTGGAATCATATGTAAACATTATTGGATCTATAATATATTCAGGATGAAAATATAATTTCCCGCGCTCTTCTGTTATTTTTGGTTTCACAATATATTTAGAATTCATACTCTTTGTCGGGCTTAAACGAAATGGAAAATATTTGAAAATAGCATCCCGTATGTCGGTATTTTTCTCACTATTACTATACTGGGACTCACTGATTAAAGAGATTTCTCTGGAAGACGTTGAAAATAGGTTTATTGGCGGCATAACAGGCAAGGGTGTCTTATCATTTTGGGTTATAAATTTAGGAACCATGTAAAAATAATTAGCTCTAAGTATGTATTTTATAACTTCTGAAGACAATGATCTTTTAAATGCTTTTTCTAATTCCATCAAACTCTGTATTGTAAAGAATAGTTTTCTTGCATCTCCCTGGTTATTGGATAAGGTGCTAGTTCTCTGTTGAACTAATGTATTAGACACGCCTGAAATTTTATTCGCCAGTAAAGTTCCATCTATTCCATTGATAAATTTTAAAGCGTCAAGAACTGAAATTAAATTCTTCTGGCTTTCATCCGAATCCTTTTGTTCTTCAATATCTTCTATTACTTTATTTTTTAAATTCTCCAGACTTGTATATTGTTGTATATTCTTTTCTTTCATTTCGTTTATTATTTCAGTTATTTCAGATTCTAAATATTCTGTAGGCAATTTGCCATTAAATGGCGCAAGGAGGTTTTTTAATTCATTTTTATGTAGTTTTATAAGGTCTTTTGCATGCGATGAGCTTTCATCTTTAAATTTCCTCATGTCCTCATAATATTGTATACCTGCTAAACTTCCAGTTGATGCCTTGAACTCATTTTGCATAAATGATGCAAATTCAGTATCAATAGCATTCCCATTTAATATAGACAACCAAGAGGCTATGAATTTTGGGATATAATACTGGTCTTGCCGATAATTGGATTTGATTTTATTATATTCATTATTCGCACCGTCATAATACTTAAATAATTTATCATACAATCTTTTTACCACACTGTTTTTTTCTTCGAGTGGCAGGATGTATTTTTTATTTAATATATTCGAGCCATATGAAAAATAAACGTAATCGTTTGACGATTCTCCCAAGATAAAAAGAAACATAGGGAGAGAACCTGGAGTTCTTCCAGCTCTTCCTCTTCTTTGAAGGTAGTCGAATATAGTATATGGGGTTCCGTATTGCAGCAGGTATTCTATATCCGGCAGGTCTATGCCAAGCTGCAATTCAGATGTTGAAAAAATTATTTTTGAATTTTGCAAATCCTCTCTTGACAACAATGATTCTGAATCCACCGCTTTAATATCTATAGATGTTGGCGTTATTGTATTTATGATATTTTTCCCTAAAATATTCCAGCATTCACCTTTTTTATATATGGTGCACTTATTCATACAGGTTTGGGAAAGGCCATTGCATGTTAAGCCTACATAAGTGGCACTTGCTGATAATAAATCATCCAATCTAAAACTATGTAATCTTTTGGTATTATATGCATCATTTGTTTGTCTGGAGAGACTTGCAACTGCATCAATAGAATCCATAAATGCTAATAATTTTGGGTTTATAGAAGATGATATTAATAGTACGGTTTGTATCATATTTTGTGTTTTTAAAGAGTATATATCGCCATTTTCCTTTTCTTGGCTTGCGCTTTTAATCAAAATATATGTTTCACCATTTTCTATTGTTTTTATATCATTTTGAGTCGGCTCTATGACTTCCACATCAGATCTGAATAATTTTCTGCCGAATTCCTCTGGCATATCTATTGTGGCGCTTAAACCAGCCAAAAAAATATCTTTTTTTGTTATTTCATTTAATTTTGTTATAATTTCGGAAGCATGGCCACCATATGAACTGTTATAAACGTGTACTTCATCAAACACAACGGCTTCAAGTTTATTTTTTATATATTCTCCCATATCCGGATCCGAAATAAGTGATAATAAAGAATCTATTGTGGTTAATACAATGTTGGGTTTAAGGGTTATCTGATCTTCTCGTGAAAAGGCAGCATTAATAACCCTTCCACAGTTATTACATTTCCAATAGGAATTTGAATTATGATTCATTGATACAAATTTTTTATGTTTAGGAAAATTATTACTGACATCCCGACTAAAAGATGCTATATTTTCAAATGAACCACCGCATGAACATTTAAATAAATTTATTTTCACATTATCTTTCTGTTCATCTTTATATTCAACATCAAACATATCTGTTTCAAAATAATAGTTGGTATGGCTTGAATAGTTTATATTGGTAATTTTATAGCCAGAATTTTTTATACCAACTTTCTTTGGTTCATTGTTATATATAGTCCATTCTATTTTAGGACTTATCCCAGAAATTTGTATTCCAATTTTTATATCTTTATTTATCTTATAATTTACAATCCTCTGAATTTGATCTATTAACAATGCGCGCCTAGGAAAAATCAGTATAGCCAAGGCATCATCATCAATTACTTTTTTTATCAATGCAGGTATAACGGACTCTGTTTTTCCAAACCCGGTACCTGCGTCCACTATCAGGTTTTTGTCTCTTTTTTTATTAAAATAGGAATCTATATATTCCCATGTTTTTATCTGATACTCCATAAACGCGTTAAAACCCAGCATATCGGCAACTTCTTTCTGAAAACCGGTTAAAGTAGATTTATCTATTGTTGGGTTTCTTTCTTTTTTTGTATATGTTTCATATTTAATGTAATCTGTTACTGTCTTGCCTTCCGCATTGGAATCCATTCTTTGCTTTAATTTAAATAAGTCCTTTACTAGTTCCTGGTGATATAAATTTGTAATATTATTAGAATCTACATTATTATTATCTACATTATTATTATCTATTTTCACTATTTCCCACCTCTTTTTTTATTTCAATTATAAATTACTTATATCGGTTATACCTACTATGGACTGTATGATATGCCATATTATCAATATATATAAATTCATCGCAAGGTTATATTACATAATTGCCAATGTTAAGAACTAATGAAAACTAATTTATATCAACGGATCTAAATTACAAATTTTAATTCAATATGTTTATTCATTGGACATTATAGAATGTGTCCTTTTTAGAACCATAAATAATGTGAAAATGAAAGTAAAAATAAGGTAATACACAACGAATGATAAAATTAATTCGAGATAAATATAAAACGGTAAAAATAGCATTAAAAGAATAAATACTATAATTATAATAGAGATAAGAACGGTAAATTGTATATTTTCATATGTCTCTTTGAGTAATTTTATTTTCTCAACATCCTGTTTTCCTTCATCTTTTTCTTTCTCTTTATTTACTATGCTATATATTAATATCATTAGATTAAGGAGAAGTGCTGCAAAGACTGAGAATGCAGTTAATATTACTGTAAATTCTCTTTCCATGATTATAATCCTGAAAAATATTAATAAAATAGCAATTAATAATGGTAAAATTAAATCTATAAAAATTGCCAATTTGTCACGCTTCTTTGTATCATAATTATATAGTGTATTTACATGGTCATACACTATTTTATAAACAGAAAACTTAGAGCTCATATTATTTATTTTATCATTCCTAATCTCTATTTATAGTTTCCTTTAGCCGTTCTATATACTCATATTCAACTGGATATATGCTAGAGTCCTCAGGGTAACCATCTGTTATGGATATCTTGATCTGATCAGTTATATCCAAACCCGGTGTAAGCATCTCTTCATCATCCTTTAACACAATCGTTTTTTCCTGTCCATTATATGTTGATTTGAGTTTTATCTCATGAGGACCAATTAATTCTCCCGTAAATAACTGATTTAAACCATGTTTTTTGTTTTTGATCGCTTTAGTTATTCTATCTATCATTCTTTTTGTTGGTGATCGCCCCTTAATAGTTAATGTAACAGAAAGTCTTTTGTTAGTTGATGTGCCGGATTCGAAATCGTCTTCAATATTCTTGGGAATTTGATAACCTTTTATTACTGTCTCAGTGATTCCACCCTTTTCTAAATATGTTAAAACCTCTTCAGGAACTATGGGCTCTATTTCGATTCTGTAATCATTAAATTTCGTTTTAAAATAATCAGAGAATTCAGTTGCAAAAAAACCTTTAGCACCTCTTTTTTTAAATTTCTCAAAAACCATAAAACCAATATCCGAAGAATTTGAATTTATTTCCGGAATAGCAATTATAAAATGCAATGGAAACGCATCCGTATCATTAAATTTTTTTTGATAACTTTTATTTCCTGACTTGAAGTCTATTATATCATATTTATTTCCATATCCACCAACAAAGGCTTTAGCTTGAATAATACTATAATTTTTATCATCAAAGCTATTTATATTATCATAGTAAATTGTTTTTTGATCTCCAACACCCTGAATGTTTTTGACTCCTTTATTAGCATTTAAAAATTTACACAATATATCACTTAAATCACCTGAACTACCATTAAAATTCCTAAGCTTCTTATAATCTTTGGGGTTATGTTTCTTTATTCTTATTGAATATCCAACTAATATTACTTTAGCCATTTATTTTACCTCCTCTTTTATTCCAGCCTCGCCCCGCAGTGCTTGCAGTAGACTGCATCCATATCGTTTTCAGTGTTGCAGTAGGGGCATATCCTTGTTTTTCCCTCTGCGACGTCCTGCGCTTCCTGAAGTTTTTCGGCTACCGCCCGCCCTTTGTCAGTAATCGATATAAGTTTTTTTGGTCTCCCAACAATTACTTTAGAGACATTAATATAACCGTCATTAACACCGGATTCAAGGAGTTTATAGATTAATAAATTGGATGGGACAACAGGCAACAATTCACCTTGAGTAACCTGTTTATTCTTCAAAAGAAATAACAGTAAATCAGAGGAATGTTTTAAATTTAGGAACTTGTCATTCACATTATACAAATGTAAACCATTATAATAATTATACCTATTCTTATTATTTACATATGTGTAAAATGATAATATATTTATATAATTATAACATTACATTAGTGCAAAGTGATATAATGATAAAAACAACGAATGTGTATTTAGATAAGACGGGTGGCTTTAGGCTTTATATTTCAATGAAAATAGAAAATATCCTTAAATGGGCAAACCATCAACAGGTAATTTTAAGTGTTCATGATGGCAAATTAATCATTGTCCCTTCTATCTCGGAAACAGAGGTGCCTGCATGATATTCAAAGAAACCAGGATGAGGATGAATTATGGAAAGAATATTGAATTCACGGATGTTTTTGGCTACATTCATTCCGGAATCATAACATACGATGCGGGACTGGTGATCCTGGACAACTTTTCCAGGTATTCCGTCAGGGATATCAAAGAATTCATGGTGATTTATTGAAGTGCCAGTTTTGTGGAAAAGATCCATACAATGATCCAGCATATGCCTATATGGTAAAAGCCGCTATAGTGTGTTTTGAAAAGTTCATATCCCGATGCCAGGAGGGGAGCATAAATGAATGATCTGGATAAAACGTTGAAGGATTTCAGGATTAAGATGCTTCCTGAATACTCAATGGAAACACTGAAACGTGCCTCAAGATGCATAGAAAGGTTTTCAAGGCTCGGGCTGGATGTGTTCGACCTCGATATGGAATGGATATATGAATACTGCTCCAGGGAGCTTGAGCACGGAAAAATGAAAAAAAGCTTAAGGTCTGAAATGGAGGATCTGCAGAGGTGGGCTCTGTACACGGACCAGAATATAAAGCTTCCACACTTTAAAAAGGAGCAGTATTCATATATCCATTCCAT
>JAJZKG010000011.1 GCA_021809565.1 bacterium
TTTTGAGGGTGTATTATACCTCTCCTACAGATTTGGAACTTCAGAAAATACTGTCTATAGCACATGGGTTTGGCTTCAGTACAAATCTAAGACCTATTTTGGATCAAAAGAACCTTAAAGGAGGAGGTGATGGCTGGAGAGGTATAATACACCCTCAAAATGTTGCAAACTGGTTTGTATCGTATACAAATATGATTGTCCATTATGCAACATTGCTACAAAGTGTCAAAGGGAGCATTCTTACGATCGGTGCTGAATTAAATTCTATGGAACAGTATACAGAGTATTGGGATACTCTTATACAAAAAGTAAGGAGTGTGTTTAGTGGAGAGATAACCTATTCGAGTAACTGGTGGCCACAACTGATTTCTAGTAATGTACAATTTTGGAGGCAACTAAACTTCATAAGTACAGATCTTTTTGTCCCAGTACAGGGTCCAAGCGTAGCAGACATGGCATCTTCATGGAACTCCTATCTATCAGCACTTCAGCAGGCATACAAACAATATAATATGCCCATCGTGGTAACAGAACTTGGAGCAGCTTCACAGGAGGGATCTTATAGTAGACCGTGGGTATCAAGTAGAGCTGGTATATATAGCGCTTCTTCTCAGGCGGATTACCTTGAGGCTGCCTTTACTGCACTGCATAGTTTGTCTTTTGTGAAAGGAGTTTATATTTGGGATATACCATTTAATCAGTTGTTACCTGGATATAACCCAAGTACCGATACTGGATTTAATCCTCTAGGAAAGGAAGCAGAAAGTGTAATACAGAGAAATTTTTGAAGACCAAGCCGGGATTGGACAAATCTTAATTTTTAATCTAAAAAATTAAAAACTTAAGGTTTGTCCTTCTCTCATCAAGTGTGTACTTGATCTGATGAGTCAAAAATGACGAAAGAGAATATAAAATATAGAGTGGTACTTTATATGAATTGCCTTATAGTATTTTTTATGATAAAATTCATGCGCACGTTTACAAGACATGCTGAACACCTGGATATTCTCTAGGTCTTAGGTTGTCATAGAAAAGGGGCTTTTATGGACTCGCGTCGTCTTAGCAACATTCGTTCCATCCTTATTGTACTATCTGTAGCACTCTTTGGAACGCTTATTCCTGGGATTGTCCTTTATATAACAGAACATATTGCTAAAGTATTTGTTCTCGGAGTAAACGACTCCTTGGTTTTTATGATTCTAATCCTTGTTTTTACAGTATTCATGAAAGGAGGAAACAAAAGGTTTCTCATTCAGTATGCATTACCATTCTCGTTTGGACTCTTCCTACAAGTTTGGTTTTTGTTTAACCCAAGAGATATACTTTTTGCACTAGTAGTTGTGCTTATGGCCTTTGTGGAAACACAGATACATAAGTTCGACAAGTACGGTGTAGGTACTCGCAACGATGGTTAGTTAATACCAACCTCTCCCGTTTGGGCGTGTGATTAGAGGAAGCTCTACATTTTACACATCTAGTGTATATGTATCTTCCTCTCTTCATTTGTTAATATACTATTACTATGAAATCAAAATCAGAAATTTATGTATTAGCTAATAATATAAGAAGTGCATTTAATGTGGGATCTATATTTCGAACATCAGATGCTGCCGGTGTATCCAAAATATATTTATCTGGATATTCTCCAACTCCATCCAATTTAAAACTAGAAAAAACAGCATTAGGGTCTTTAGATTTCGTCGATTGGGAGTACGAAAAAGATGTTAATATCTTTATTAAAAAATTTCAAGATGAAAAAATTCCAATATTCTCTGCTGAACAAACGAAAAAGAGTGTCTTATATGACTCTATCACATACCCTCATAAAATGTGCCTTGTAATGGGTAACGAAATATCTGGGGTTGAAAATAATATATTGGAGGTTTCTGAAAAAATTATTGAGATTCCAATGTATGGTAAAAAAAATTCTCTAAATGTAGCTACTGCATACGGAATTTTGATATATCATATCATGTCACACATCCAATAATCTAACCACATCTGTACTCTCCACCTATTATTTTTATTGAAGATATCAACATATTAAATTCACTTTGAATATTTTTACTTATAGAATGTCCAAAATAATTAGTTACTATTTTATGATAATTTAAAAGGACATTAATATTATTGTTATAATAAAATATAGCTACAAGTGCATTGCTTTCATACAAAAAATACTCTATTCCACCAGTTCTTACTTTTTTTGAATCTACTATATAATAAGGTTTTAGGGTAGTTATGTTGGGTATTGTTGTACAACTTGGATAAACTGTTATTTTTATTAGTACATTATTATTCTCTAAGGATATTGCATATGTTTTATTTTTATAGAAAGGTTCTTCCAAGGATACTATCTTCCAGGGAGATGGATATTTAAAAGAAAATTTGGTATTTAAATTTAATACTCCGCTGTATGTATGTATTGTATTAAATTTCCCTGGGCTATAATTAGCACTAAATCCAGATTTTGTGACACTTTGAGTTAATTTGACCTTATTCTGTGGAGGAGATAATGTAAGTATTATAATAACAATTATAAGTAGAAATGTAGCTATTAATAAATTCCTTATTTCAGTATTACCTTTCATTGGATATTAATCCTCAAAATTAATTATAGCATAATTATTGAATAGTAAATATGTTTTTGTTATGATAATCTTGTATGGCTTCAATTATAAAGGTAGATAATTTAGAGAAAACTTTCAAGGATGGAAAAGTAAAAGCTGTAAGAGGAGTGTCTTTTAGTGTAGATGAGGGTGAAATATTCAGTCTTTTGGGTCCTAATGGTGCAGGTAAGACTACCACAGTAGAGATGATAGAGGGACTCCTTAGTATGGATAAAGGTAGCGTCATTATTAACGGAATGGATATAAAAAAACATGAGAATGATATTAAGAGAATTATAGGTGTTACACTACAGGCAAATAATTTTTTTGATGATTTATCTATAAATGATATATTAAAATTATTTGGACATCTTTTTGGAATAGAAGTAAATACTCAGGAATTTTTAGAAAAAGTGTCTCTTCAAGAGAAAGGAAAAGTATTATATAAAGATATTTCTGGAGGACAAAAACAGAGATTTGTTATAGCTTTGGCACTCATCAATAATCCAAAAATTCTATTTTTAGATGAACCTACTAATGGATTAGATCCTCAAGCACGAAGACACTTATGGGATATTGTCAAATCACTTAAAGAGGAAGGAAAAACTATACTATTAACAACACACTTTATGGATGAAGCTCAGTATTTATCTGATAGAGTTGCAATTATGGATAATGGTAAAATCATTGTTAATGATACCCCAAGTAACCTTATTCAGAGTCTTCTGGATCGAGGGTTTAAGAAGGAGATTATAGAAGAAAGAGCTAATTTGGAAGATGTATTTATAGATCTTACTGGGAATCAATTAAGAGATTAAATTATGAAGAAAATATATTACCTAACTATTGCATTTTTGAAAATGACCTTTAAAAATAGGACAAATTTATTTTTTACATTATTTTTTCCTCTAGTTTTTATTCTTGTTTTTGGTCTTTTTAATTCCCAAAAAGCGCCTACATTAAAAGTTGATATTGTGTCTAGTAATAAAACAGCTACTATTGCAACTTTATATGATAAAATATTTAAAAAAGCAGGATCTATAAAACCTACAAATTTAAATAATCTTAGGAAGGCAACTTCAAATCTTAATAAAGGTAATGTAGATCTAGTGATTGATCTTAAAGCAGTTAAATTCCAAAGTAAAATTCCAGTAGGAGCATATCAACCTTATACTAGGAGTCTACCTATAGTTACACCTCATTATAATATTGTTTTTTATACAAATAAAAATGATAAAAATTACTCATATGTGTTACTTTTGATAGATCAACTTAAATATAATGCACTACAACAAGAAGGTCTTAAAAACCAAATATTTACATTTTCTCAGAAAAACATAGTATCAAAAGGAGGATATAGTTATATAACATTTTTAACTCCTGGTATAGTAGCGTTAGGTATCATGAATGGTATAATATTTGGAGTTATTACTATAATTATCAATTATAGAGAGCTACAAATACTAAGAAGGTTATTCTTAACTCCTTTAACTAAGTCTAATTTTCTAGCTAGTTTAACTCTATCGAGGTTAGTGGTAGCAATATTTCAAGCAGTAGTGTTGTTTGCTGTTGTTGCAGGTGTTTATAATATTGTTCCAAAAGGCAATTATATCAACCTTGGAATTATTATTATATTAGGTAGTCTTATGTTTATAACTCTGGCATTATTATTATCTTCTCTATCAAACTCAGTTAATACTGCAATGCCAATAGCAAATATTATAACTCTACCAATGTTTTTTCTATCTGGAGTATTTTTTGCAACAACAAATTTACCATCTTGGCTAGCACAAATAGCTGCCTATCTCCCATTAACATTTTTTGTTAATGCTTTGCGTGGTGTATATCTTAATGGTTATTCACTATTTAATATTAAAGGGGATTTATTAGGGTTATTTGTTTGGTTTCTAATATTTTTTGTTATCAATATCAAATACTTCAGATGGAATTAGTGATATTATTCGATAGCTTTGTCTATCACTGATTTTATAATGCCATCGATTCGTGTTATGAAGTTTTCCATCTCATCAGATAAGCTATCTATATTTGTAGGTTCAGTTCCTGATAGATATCTTATACCATTAATTTCATATAAAACTAAAACTGTAGGAATGAGCAACCCAGCATCTGGATTTTTTTCTATAGCACTAATAGCATATGAAATATTGTAATATCCTAATATATAGTATTGGGTAAAATTTTCAGATAACTTTTCATTGGCTGTATTCTTCATATCTAAATCAAACATGGGAACGAATCCCTCTTTTCTGAATTCTTCTTGAAGTGCTCTCTTTATATCATCTACTTGTTTATCTGTTGATTTAGTATAGCCTATTTTCTTATTCATCAAAGATATAATACAGTATTTATTTTTCTATGTAAATAGTGTGGGGACAGTATAGTAAATTGATCCTTTTATGTGATAATATAAAGTTACAATGCTATCTATAGAATATATCAGAGAAAATATAGATTCTGTAAGGAGAAATATGATCTCTAGAAAGGTTGATCCTGCCAATCTTGATAAACTTCTTGCAATAGATTCCAAAAGAATCTTGATAATCCAAAAAATTAATAATTTGAATGAAGAACGAAATAAGATTGCGAAAGAAGCATCTCATAATTTACAGTTAAGAGAACAAGGTAAAAAACTAAAAGAAGAAAAGGAAAAACTAGATATACAATTTAGAGAAATTAATCTCAAGTTTAATACTCTTATAAATTGGATTCCTAATATATTGTCTAATGATGTTCCAGTAGGAAATTCTGAGGAGGATAACGTAGAGATATATGCATGGATTCCCAAAGATGGAGAAATTCTAAAAAGTAAACTGGGTAAATTTGATGTCTCAAAAAAATATATGCCAGAACATCTTGTTCATGCTGATAATCATGATTTTAAAATAAAAGATCATCTAGAGTTAGGCAGGGATTTAGATATAATAGATACTGATCAGGGTGCTTTAGTATCTGGATCTAGATTTGTATATTTAAAAAATGAAGCTGTAATGCTCCAGATGGCTATTATAGATTTTTTATCTAGAAAACTTATAAAAGAAGGTTTTATGCCACTAGTCCCCCCCCTATTAGTAAAAGATAGAGTATTATATGGGACAAGCCATTTTCCAGCTGATCAGGATCAAGTATATGCAATAGAGAAAGATTATACAGAAGAGAACAATAGGTTATATCTTGTAGGTTCTTCAGAACCTTCTAATTTTGGGTACTTTATGGACAAGATATTAGATGAAGATATGCTTCCACAATATTTTTTTGCTGTGACGACTTGTTTTAGATCTGAAGCTGGATCTTGGGGAAAGGACGTTAAAGGTATAAAAAGATTACATCAATTTGATAAATTAGAAATGGGTGCTATATCATCATGTAAAGATTCAGATGTAGTATTTGAAAGATTATTAGATATAAATAAATGGTTTTGGGAATCTTTAGAGATTCCCTATCATATAATTTTAAAATGTAGTGGGGATTCTGGATATTATGCTGCATCCAAGCAATATGATGTCGAAGCATGGATACCTTCTCAGAAACAATTTATGGAAGTTGGTACTGATACTAATGCTTTAGATTACCAAGCTAGAGTATTCAATATTAGGTACAAGGATAATGATGGAAAATTACAGTTTGCACACACTCTAAATAATACAGGAAGTGCTATAGGTAGGACATTAATAGCTATAATGGAGAATTATCAGCAGGCAGATGGTAGTATAAAAGTGCCAAATGTTCTTAGAGATTATTTAGGTTTTAATTTTATTAAAGGACCCATGTCCAAAAAGACTTGATCCAAAAGGAGTAAATATGAATATAAAATATACATTAATAAATTATACTCTTACAGATGGAGATAAATCTTTCATAGAGAACCACTTATCTAAACTTGATAGTATAATTCCAAATTCAACTATTGAGTTTAAAATAACAGAGGAAAAAAGGAAATTATATAAAATTGATATTCAGGTTAAATTAGAACATGTAACAATAAGGGTTTCTAAAAAGGATGCTAAATTCTATGATATTATAGAAAGATCTATTGATAGTTTAAAAGAGAATATAATAAGGTATAAGGATAAAACAAGGAAATATTTTGAGGGTGAATCACCTTGGCAAGATTTTGAAAATACAGAAGAGAAGGATTTTATTGAATATAGACCTGTTATAAAAGTGAAAAAATATAATGATGATACTCCTATGCATCCTCAAGAAGCTATAGAGAGAATGACGCTTTTAGGACACAAATCTTTTATTTTTAAAAATATAGAAGATGATAAGTATGCTATGGTTTACATTAGGGATGATGGGTTTACATTTGGTCTAGTAGAACCAGCTTAATGAAGATTATTTGTGTAATAATATAATATTTACTAAATAATTTATAAACTTTGTTATATAGTTATTTATAAATGTTACAGAATTTATATAGATACTAAAATTCAATATAGGATATATAAATATTAGTATTATAGTAAAAATTATAAAAGATACTAAAAAATCTATCAAAAAATTTTTAATAACAAATTTTCTAAAAATGAGAAATATAATAATTGCAGATATTATTGCAATAGGGTAATCAATAGCAATATGGCTTATGATAGTTTCTAAATTATAAATATTCATTGCTTATAAATATCCATTAAATGGATATGGGAGAGTCGTTGACAAATATTTAAATAACCATTGTAATGCTAATGCTAAGATCATTACTAATATAAATATAAGTAATATTTGAACAAATGATAATCTACGTTTACTTAATATTGAAAGTATTCCAAATATTATAAAAACTAAACCCCAAAATAGTGTTGAAGTGAGTATATGTAAAAAGTTTGTATTAGATAACAGGATTAAAATTCCAAGCAAAATTAAAAAATAAGAACCATTACGTTTGTCATAATTAATATTTAAATTTGTTGTTTTAGTTCTATCAATTATTTTAGATCCTATTTTAGAACTCTCTTTATTTGTTTTTTCTGAGTTATTAGTTTTTGGATCCATAGTTGTTGGCATAATAATAGCTAATATGAGGTAAAGTATAAAAGAAATACCTCCAGCAAAAATACCTAATACAAAAACTATCCTTATTATATTTACCTCAATATTGAAATATTCTGATAAACCAGAACATACACCAAATATTAGTTTGTTATTTAAATCTCTTACAGGCATATTATTATTGTAATAAAATATTGGTTCTATTGCAAATTTTAAAAATGTTTAATTCTTTGCCCATCTTAATATCTTGTCCTCAATTTCAGCTTTATTTCTTGTATATCTTTCTCTGGAAACTTTTATCACTTTATCTTTATTATCATTTTTGACATATCTAAGGTCTTCAGATATTGCACTAAATGGAGTAGATATCATACCATCAATCATCAATTTTGTATAAAAGTGATGTTTTTCTAAAGATATAAGATCTTCTTGTGAAAATACTGGCATAAATTCTTTTTCAAGTTCTCCTGCATCTTGAGGCCCCACAACAAAACATATAGTGGTTCCTATATTTCCAAAGATAGCGTCTTTTATATCAAGGTCTAATTGGGCTATGTATTGATGTGCTAAAATCAGATTCAATCTAAACTTTCTGGCTTCAGATAATATTTTTGCAAAAGCATTAGTTGCAAAAACTTGGAATTCATCAACATAAAGATAAAAATCATTCCTCTTCTCCTCATCGCTTATTTTTATTCTACTCATTGCTGCAGATTGCAATCTTGTGATTAGCATTCCACCAAACAATGAAGCTTGCTCTTCCCCTATTTTACCTTGAGACAGATTTACAATTAGAATTTTATTATTATTCATTATTTCTTCAAGATCTATTGTTGATGTTACCTGTCCTACAATATTTCTCATTGTCTGACTAGATAGAAATCTCCCAACCTTGTTTTGTATTGGTGCTATTGCTTCAGAAGCGAGCCTGGGATTTTTTTCCATTGCAGTATATTCCTCATTCCAAAACCTTAGAAGTATAGGATCATCTATTTGTTTTAAAACTTTTTCTCTATATTTCTTATCTACAAGAATTCTTTGTATCCCAAGCAGAGATGTATTATCTACTTGAATTAGAGTAAGGATGCAATTATGTAAAAGGTATTCAAGTCTTGGTCCCCAAGAATCAAAGTGCTTTTTGAAAACTGATACTATATTATCTGCAACAAGATCTTTTAAAGTTAAATCTTTTAACTCTAAAAGGTTTATAGAGACAGGGTGCTCAGTATCTGAAGGATCAATTATAACAACATCATTTATTCTTTGAGGAGGTATAAAATTGAGGATATCTTCTACTAGATCTCCATGAGGATCAAATATTCCAACCCCTTTACCATTTATAATATCTTGAATCACCATATTCTTTATCATTGTAGATTTTCCAGTACCTGTTTTTCCTAATATATACATGTGTCGTCTTCGATCCTCTGTTTTGATTCCAAACCTCTTACTTATACCTCTAAAAGATGTTATACCAATATAATTAACATTCTCTGTTGGAAGATTTATTGGTGGTTCTGCTTTTTTTGCTTTAGAATATATTATAGAAGGTGTTTCTACTGATAGGTCAGGTAAATGGTATAAAGATGCTACTTCCTCTGTATTTAGTATTGTTGATATTTTTTTACCCATATATCTATCTATAAATTGTTTATATATGATATGTCCTTTATCTTTAGATTTTTTTACATCAAAAGAATTTAAATGAGGATAGTTATATTGATTGAATGCTGCTTGTATATGAGATGTGGTATTTTTAGGCTCATAGCTATCATTTGATAAAGAGATAATTCTGATTAAAACTTCATATCCTACTTTTGTTATTTTCTTCTCTATTTCTGATAGAGCCCCCTCCTCCAAACTTGATAAAGCAGGTTTTGTTTGTTGTGTAGTTTTATTTTTGTTTGATACTATTTCACTTGTGAAAAGCTTTAATAGGGATGTAGTCATATTAGATCCAAGATCTCCTCCTTTTCCCTTTTTACTGTTAATATATTTTTTTGCTTTATTATGCCAATCACCATTAATAGGTCTTAATAATATTTGTATAGAAGAAAGATTATCAGAATTATCCTTTATCATGGCATTAGTTAATGCTGATAAAGGATCAACATCAAAATTAGCAAAAGTCTTAATAGGTAGTATGAAATTTTTCTTTAATGATATTTCTGATATTGCAAAATACTTGAAGTACTTAAAAGATTCAGTATAATCATTCACTTCATCAATCTCTGCATGTGGGTATTGTGCATATATTTGACCTATTACAAAGTCTTTATAATTTTTTGTTGTTATAGCAAAAAATAAAATTCCAGTTTTTGATGATACTATCTCGAAACCTATATGTTCTATTGATTTTTTATTATCACCAATAATACCATGTAGAGAAGCAAACATTTGTTCTGCAGCTAGGGGTGTTTTATCATTGTTCTTTGGAACAGCAATCTTAAGTATTACTTTATTATCTATTACTTCATTTATCTTCATAACGTATTTGTACTCTCAAACGATAGTCTTAAATCTGCTTTGCCTTTACCAAGGTATCTTAAAAGTAAGTCTGCTATTGTTATGGCGGTTTCCTTCTCAGGTTCTATCACATATTCTACTCCAGATTGTAGCAAAATATCTTTATGATGAGGAAGATGAGAACGAGCAATAATTTTAATAGCTGGATTTACACTTTTTGATATTTGAGCTATTTTATAATTAATTTCTATATCGGGAGTTGTTATTATCATTATTTTTGCATGTGAAATATCTGCCACTTTTAAGATATCTATACTATCTGCATTCCCGTATATAAAATTCACATTATGACTATTATGCTCTTCCATTATACTCTTATTAAAATCTATAACACTGCATTCTACATTATTTTTCTTCAGGATATCTACTATTTGTCTCCCTACTCTTCCATATCCTGCAATAATAATTTCTTTATGTTTCTCTTTATGAATACTATTTTTAATTTTGCGATCAAAAAGTTTGCTGTGTAAAAAATGTAAGTGTTTGTCTATGAATAAACTTAATTTATCATATATATTTGTATTTCTTTTAATCATGACCGGTGTTAATATCATAGTTAATATTGTTACTGAGAGTAAAAGATGATATGAAAATGCAGATATTATATGTCCTTGGTAAGCAACTGTGCCTATTACAAAAGAAAATTCTCCTGCTTGAAACATATTTAATGCAACAACAAAAGATGTCATAGAATGAAATTTATATATTTTTAACTCTGTATAAGTTGTGGCAACTTTTATAAAAATTATTAATAATGCTATAAGTATTATCATTAAGAAGTTGTCTATTATAAAATAAAGTGGTGTGACTGCACCTATAAGAACGAAAAAGAATACTGAAAATAGATCTTTAAAAGGTTTTATTTCCGAGGCTATTTGATGATTCATCATACCTTTAGATATTATTAGTCCAGCCATAAAAGCTGCAATAATAGGTGATATTCCAAAATATGATGATATTACTATAATTATGAATAGTATTGATATGACAGCTAATATCATGAGCTCTCTTATTTCTGTCTTGGCTATCTTAGCTAGTATATAAGGAATGATTATCAAACCCAAATAATACAATATTAGGAAAATAAGTATACTTTTTAGAATGGCTATCAGTATTGGTATTAGGACACTTCCTCCTGATATATTTAGATTAGTTAAAAAAACAAGAAGTGGAATAGTTAATATATCTTGTACCATTAACCATGAGAATGTTATTTCTCCCTCTTGTGAATAATTCCTATCAAGATCTTTTAAGACTTTGGTAACAATTATTGTTGAACTCATTGCAAAAGCTGATCCAATAACAAAAGCAGGAATTATAGTAAGTCCAAAAAATAGAAATATAACAGTTAAGATTAGCGAAGTTAAGAGGGTTTGCAGTATAGTTCCAGTTATGATTATTTTTTTGTAATTTAGAATTTTTGAAAGTGAGAATTCTGTTCCATTTGAGAAGACTAATAAAGCAACTCCAATATATGCGAGGCTATTTAAATAACTTTGTGAAGAGTGGGATGATATCACAAATGAACCTAGGATTAATCCTATTATTATGTATCCAACAATAATATACTGATTAAATCTTGAAGCAATATATCCCCCTATAAGTGCTGAGGCAAGTATTATTGTTGTATATGTAATAAGAATACTCATTGATTATACCTTTATTGCCACAATTCTATATGAAATTATAATCTTTATCAATAAATAAGTATTGTATATTGGATTTATGTTATTGATTTTATTCGTTCAAATATCTTTGTATCTCTTCAACAACCTGAGTTGGTAATAATTCTGCTTTAATCAAGTATCCATCAGCTCCATTAGCATATGCATCATTTACAACTGCTGGTATATCAACATTGGTAAGCATTACAACTTTTTGTTTTTTATCCTTTGCTTTGGCTTTTTTAAGTAAATCAATACCTGACATATCTGGAAGCATAATATCCAATATAATGAGATCAAAAGAATCTTTTTCAATGAGATCAATACCACTCTGTCCAGTTTCTGCTGATTCTACATCGTATTTATTATACTCCAACTCTTTCTTATAGATATTCAATATATCTTTATTGTCTTCTACAATTAATATCTTACTCATATAGGGATGTAAATTCTAAATGTTGTTCCCACTCCCTCAACTGATACGATTTCCATATGTCCTTTATGAGACTCTATTATAACATTAGATATGTATAATCCAATACCATTTTTTTGTAGAGATTTCATAGTGTCAAATATATCTTGATTTTTGTTAAAAATATCATTGATTTCTTTTTTTGAAATACCATGTCCGTCATCTTTAATAACCATAGTCCAATATTGTTGCTCAATATTTGATTTAAAAGAAACTTCTTTTCTAGCGTTAGCAATGGCTTTATGTAATATGTTGGTGATAGCAATTTTCAGTTTATCATTATCGAATATTGCCATTTTCTTTGTAGGTATATTAAATTTTGTGTCCAAATTGACACCTTTAATTTTGAATGTCCATTTGAAGTCAAATGCTATATCGTTAAGGAAGTCATATATTATATTTGAAGATGGAGTTACTGTTACCTGATTATCCTGAAGTGATATTATATTAAGTAAGTCTTCACTAGATGTTTGTAATAATTCTATATTTGTTTCTATATTTAGAAGGTAATCTTTCTGTTTATCATTTATTGGTCCTACTCTATGATTGAGGATAAGTTCTATGTATCCTTTCATGACACTGAGTGGTGTTCTTAGATTATGTGAAGCCGCACCTATAAATTCATCTTTCATTTTATTTAAATTTTCTTCTTTATTAGTTCTCTCAAGAGTATTTTGTAAGACCACTTGTGTAGATTTTAAATTCTCAGATAGCCATCCCGTGATGAGGGATAATGTTATTATGAACACAACTTTTACCAGTATGAATAAGGGGTTTATAGTCATCGTTAGGAAAGCAAAAGCTGCATATGAAAAACTAGCTGTTACGCCCTCTGCAAACGCAGCTACAAGACCATATTCTATTGTATCAAAGGCAATTGAAATTAAGATGAAAAGATATAAATCAGTACTTAAAAGGTTTGTATAGTATAGAAGTATTACTAATAATGCACCATCTATTGCAGATACAATACCTCCTACAGCTTCCTCGGGTAGTTTTCCTAGAGAAACTAATATCGTACCTAAATTTCTATATACTTCAGATATCAGAAATATAAGGACTATTATAAAAATATCTACTATACTAACCTTAAAGTATAATGCAGAAACAAAAATTATAATCTTAACAAAAATTCTTATAAATATTACATAAGCTACAGGAGTAGAGATTCTAGAGTCACTTTGAAATTTGAAAAACCCTTTTTTTAACATACCTAATACCAATTTATATTAAATATAAAAATAAGTAAAGAAATAATATTTAAGGTTATTTCCTCTCTAGCGATTGCAGAATATCATTGATTGGAAATCTTAAAATAAATTCTGTGCCTTTACCCTTTTCTGATCTTACTTCTATTTTGCCCATTTCAATATCTAACAAGTTTTTTACTAAATATAAACCTAATCCCATACCCTCAAAATTTGTATCCATAATATCAGATGTTTTGTGATACTTATTAAAAATATTTTTTAATTGTTCAGGATCTATCCCTACTCCATAATCTTGTATACTTATAATTAAATCACTGACATCTGATTTTACATTTATATCTATATTTGCATTGTTGTATGAATACTTTACTGCATTATCTATTATGTTTTTTAATATTATTTTGATTCTATATTCATTTAAATTAACATCAGGCACGCCTTCATCATAGTGAAGATTAATATGAATATTCTTTGGTCTTACTTGTTCTCTAAATCCTTCTATTAACTCTGTTAATATTATTCGTATGTTAATTTTATTGTCTGATGTTTGCTCACCTATAGTAAGCATACCTACTATTTCTTCAATTATATTAGATAGTTTATCGACGCTAATTTTTAAAAGATTCAGATAATTTTTTCTTGTCTCATCATCGTCTGTTCCATCAAGTAGTTGTAAATATCCTCTCAAAGCAGCTAAAGGTGTTCTTAGATTGTGAGAAGCTATTATTGTAAATTCATCTTTAACATCTTCAGCACTTTTAGAATCTTTAATAGTTGATTTTTTTAGAACCATATCTTCTAATTTTGTAAACTTCTTTTGTATTAGGAAGTTGAATATTCCTATAGATATTATGAATAAAGATTGCAATGAATAGTAAATTAGATTTAGTGTAGAATACTTTTCAAAATTGATAAAAAAATAAGCTATACCTATGATAAATGCTTCAGCAAGAATCGCTTCACTTTGGAATAGTAATGCATTTGCAAAAATTGATAATGCAAGGACAATATCTCCTACCAAGAAGAGTATGCCAAGGTAATTTAATATAAATATAATGATTAATCCCTCAATGACAGAAGAAATCATTCCAATGAGTAAATTATCAATGCTAAATGTATATATTAATAATGAGGATATAAACTTTAATATTTCATTTATAAAAATTGCAATAATTACTAAATAGAGTAGTGAAGGTGTACCAATTTTGGATAAATATAAATAAAGAGGATAAAGTGACAAAATTAGAAAAATTGCTCTAAAAAGATGTATTAAGAGTATATTATTTGGAATTTTAAGTTTTATAGGAGGCATCTATAGATTTCCTTATCTTAAATATTTTAATATTCTTTTTGCTGTTTTAGTCCAGCTAAATCTTTCGAGATTTCTCTTAGCTTCCCTTACAAGATCATCTCTTTTTGTACTATCACTGTATAATAAATTCATGCTTTTAGCAACAGGTCTTATTCTATAAGGATCTACAAATATCGCTCCATTATCACCTATAATCTCTCTAAATACAGGAATGTCACTACAAATGATAGGACACAAAGAAGCAGTTGCCTCCAATAGAGGCAATCCAAAGCCTTCATCAAAGGACAATGTAACAAAAGCTACTGAATTCTCCAAAAGTGTAAATTTTTCAGATTCAGAAACATAACCTAATGCTTTTATATAGTTTTTATTCCTTTTTCTAATATAACTATTATCTTTTGATACCCCACAAAGTATTAAATTAGCTCCATTCTTGTATTTTTTCTTAAAACTTATAAATGTTTTGACTAATCCTTTTATATTCTTATGAGGTCTCTCATTACCAACATAGATAAAATATGGATTTTTAATTTCATATTTTTTGGATATACTCTCAAATGTCTCACTATCTAATATAGTATTTCCTGTTGATCTTAGTCTCGTTAATCCTTCTCCTGTAACTTTTATTTTTTTACTTCCTCTTTTGATCTTTAGATATTTTATAATATCGTCTTTTACAGCCTTAGTGGGTACAAAGATTAAGGATGCATGTTTTACAGTCCATTTTAGATGCAAGGCATTATATATTCTGTATTTTAGACTCACAAAATCTTTTCTCTTTACTCCAATAATATCATGCAATGACAAAACATAATTTACTCCTGGGTAATATACACTGCCCCATATATGGGTCCAAAATAAATCTAGCTTTAATTTCTTTAATTCAAATGGAAGCGTTATTTCAGATATAGGGTTTTGGGTTTTTGAAAAGATAGAAACTACTTTAACATTTTTATATTTTGAATATCTTTCTTTATATTTTAGAAATATACTATTGTTGTTAAAGATAAGATAA
Organism: bacterium; assembly: GCA_021809565.1. The sequence goes on from JAJZKG010000011.1 coordinate 15,820, forward strand.
TAAACATTATTTTTATCTTCTTTAACAATTTCAGATATCAGACTCTTTGTATAGTTTCCTATACCAGTTTGTTTTTCTTCTATCTCTCTACAGTCTATACCTATATATTTCATTTTATTTGAGATTTCTTTTAAAAATAATAGTGAGTATACTATAAAAATAATATATTACAAAACATTATAAGAATCCATTGGGGTTATTTTTATGCCAAATCCATGCGCTTTCTATTATGTCTTCTATAGAAAATTGTGGCATCCATGTTAATTTTTTTTGTATTTTTGAAGAATCTGCAATCAAAATATCTGGATCTCCTTCCCTTTTATCCTCAATCTCAACTCTAAAATCAACTCCTGTTATCTTTTTGGATAAGTTAATAATTTCTTTTACTGAATAACCAGATCCATTACCTAGATTAAAATAATCACTCTCGCCATTATTCAATAAATATTCCAATGCCAATATATGTGCAGATGCTAAATCATCAACATGTATGTAGTCTCTTATACATGTACCATCTGATGTTTTATAAGTATCTCCATATATTTTTATAGAATCTCTCTCTCCTAATGCTGTTTTTAAAATTAAAGGAATTAAATGTGTTTCTGCTTTGTGATCTTCCCCTATATTCTCTTTTGATGATGCTCCTGCTGCATTAAAATATCTTAATGATACTGATTTTATGCTAAATATCTGATCATAAAAGTGAAGGATATCTTCATATGCAGCTTTGGAAAATCCATAAACATTAATAGGATTTTTTGTATCATCCTCTTTTATAGGGACCTTCTTTGGTATACCATATATTGCAGCTGAAGAAGAGAAAACAATTTTATCAATTTTTTGATCCTTCATAAAATCAAGGACTAAAACTCCATTAAAAAGATTGTTATGTAAGTACAATGATGGGTTAATCATAGATTCTCCTACAGCTATAGATCCAGCAAAATATATAATTCCATCTATTTTGTATTCTTTTGCTATCTTTTCTAGAGTTTCTTTTGATATTTCATCAATATACAAAATAGCATTAGTATTTTTTAAAGATTGCTTGTGTCCAGAAGATAAGTTATCTAAAACTATTACTTTATATCCTCTATTTACAAGCATTAACGCAGTATGTGATCCTATGTATCCAGCACCACCAAGGACTAATATATTTTTCATACTATTTAATTTATTCCTAAATGTAGAGTAAAGTCAATATATACATAAAAAAATATCTGATGATATAATGCAAATATGAAATATAGAGATGTGAAACATCAAAATATGAAAATAGCTCTAGTGCATGATGACCTATGTCAGTTTGGAGGGGCAGAAAGAGTTGTTTTAGAACTTTCGTCATTATATGATAAACCTCCTCTATATATAGCATTATATAGTGATGCTATAATATCAAAATTTCGTAATCAAATTGGAAAATTACAGACATCCTTTTTAAATAATTATAAATTTATAAAAAAACATTCTAAAAGTTTTTTCTTTTTAAATCCTGTAGCCTTTGAAAGTTTTAATTTTGATAATTATGATGTTGTAATATCATCATCAACAAGGTTTGCTCACGGGATAATAACAGGACCAGATACACTGCATATATGCTATATGCACTCACCTTCAAGATATATATGGGATTACAATGAATATATTAAAATGTATAATATCAAAGGTATAAAAAAGAAAATGTTACCTTTTATGATTTCATATTTGAGAATATGGGACATGCAAGCATCAGGGAGACCAGATTTTTTTATTGCAAATTCAGAATATACAAAAGAAAGGATAAAAAAATTCTATAACAAAGATAGCGTTGTAATTAATCCTCCTGTTAATGTTGAAAGATTTATTAATGGAAAAATTGAAGATTTGGGATATTATCTCTATATAGGTAGAATAGTTCCATGGAAAAGAGTAGATATTCTAATTGATGCTTTTAAAACATTAAAATACCCTTTACATGTTGTAGGAAATGGAGAATCATCATATATAAATACACTTAAAGATAGTGCTAAAGATAATATAACTTTTTATGAAGGGTTAGATGACAAAGCGGTGGAGGACCAATTACTTAGATGTAGAGGTTTATTATTTCCATCTAAAGAAGATTTTGGAATAGTTCCTGTTGAGGCATTAGCTTGCGGTAAGGGAGTAATAGCATATGAGGAGGGTGGTGTAAAGGATACTATAGAGGATCAAAAGACAGGAGTATTTTTTAAAAAGCAGAACAAGGATTCTGTAATTGATGCAGTTATTAGATTTGAAAAACTAAAGTTTGATGTAGATTATTTAAGGAATGTTGCTTTGGGATTCAAAAGGGAAATATTCAGGGAGAAGATTGAAGAATTTGTGAAATCAAAATGGAAACAAAGGTAAAGGATATATCTCAAAATCATGTAGATATAAAAGATTCAAATTTGAAAATTGCCATAGTATGTGATTTTCTTAAAATATATGGTGGAGCAGAAAGACACCTTGAAGCTATAATGGAAGTATTTCCTGATGCTCCAATTTTTACTACTCTATATTTAAAAGATAAACTTCCAGATAAGTTCAGAAAATATCATGTGATAGAGAGTAAATACCATAAACTTTTTAAATATTTTGGACCTTTGATGACTCCTCTATATCCAATAGCTTTTGAAGGATTTAATTTTGATGAATATGATATTGTATTATCTTTTACAGCTGGTTTTGCAAAAAATATTATTGTATCAGATAAAACTATCCACATAGCATATATATTAACACCTCCAAGATTTCTGTGGGGGTTACCAAATTCTAGACAGGATTCAATCTCAGGCATAAAGAAAATACCGTTATATTTTCTAAATAATTATTTAAGGATTATTGATTTTGCGTCAGCTCAACGGGCTGACTATATTTTTACAATATCAAATACAGTATCAAAAAGAATAAAAAAATTTTATAGGAGAGATAGTGTTGTTATATATCCTTATGTTGATACAGATAAATTTATAAAAAATGATAAATTTACTGATGGAGATTATTTCCTTATCGTATCAAGACTTGAGAAGTATAAAAATATTGATATTGCCATAAAAGCTTGTATAAAACTTAAATATAAATTAAAAATAATAGGAGATGGCGGATACAAAAATCAATTAAAGGAAATATCATCATCTAATATTGAATTTTTGGGAAATGTTGAAGATGATGAAATGATTGATATAATAAATGGGTCCAAGGCTGTTATTTTTCCTGGAGCAGAAGACTTCGGACTTGTACCTATTGAGGCTCAAGCATGTGGGAAAGGTGTAGTAGCATTATTTAAAGATGGAGCTACAGAAAGTATAAAAGATAAAATTACAGGATATTTTTTTTATGATATAAATATGCTTGGAGATAGTTCTCTTGGATCTAGATCTGGATCTAGATCTGGATATAGATCTCTTGAAAAAGCATTGAATAAGATTTATGATAGTCCAGCTAACCCTATAGAGTGTATAGATAATGCAAAGAGATTTTCTAAGGATATATTTAGAAAGAATTTAGAGAATAAAATTAATAATATAATAAAAAAAGATGATATATGAAATAGTAACAAGAATAATTGATATTATTGTCTCAATTTTTGCAATAATCATCTTTTCTCCGATTATGCTTATTACAGCTATACTTATCATGGTAGATTCTAAAGGACCAATACTTGCAGATGTACCAGAAAGAGTTGGAAGGAATTATCAGCCATTTAAATTTTATAAATTTAGATCTATGGTTGTTTCTGCACATACAATGTTAAAAGAAGACCCTAGATATTCTAAATTATACAAAGAATATAAGAAGAATAGTTATAAATTAAAAAATGATCCAAGGGTGACAAAGGTAGGAAAATTTATAAGAAAATACTCTATAGATGAATTTCCACAATTTTTTAATATATTAAAAGGAGATATGTCTTTGGTAGGGCCTAGAGCCTATTATTTTGATGAACTTGAATATTACATATCTCAAAATCCTGAGGTTGAAGATGATATTGCAATAATTACAAGTATCAAACCAGGATTGACTGGTGTGTGGCAAATCTCAGGGCGTTCTGAAATATCTTTTGACAAAAGGATCAAAATTGATCTAGAATATGCTAAGATGAGATCTATAAAAAGAAATGTAATTATTTTATTTAAGACTCCATTTGCGGTTTTCTCAAAGAGAGGAGCATATTAAACTATTATGACAGTTATTGATTTAGCTCAATATCAGCCTAAACAAAGATGGGCCTTTTTAAAGACTCGGTGGTTTATGATCAGTGTTGGAGCTTTTGTAGTGATTGTGATACTACTAGTTTTTTTTCTAGTTCTTCCACTTTTATCACTAAAAAGTAATTTTGATACCCTATATTCTAATATAGAGAAGGCAAAAGCATATCAAAAATCAAAAAATTTTGTTGGTATCTCAAGTGAAGTTCCAATTATACAATCTAATATAGTATCTATGAAAAAGAACCTAGGTACTTTGTCATATCTTTCTGTTGTTCCAATTTTAAGTGGTTATTACAACAATGCATCTTATCTACTTGATGCAGGATATTATGCTGTTTCTGGTCTTCAAACTATAATGCCTTCATTATCAAATCTAGCTACACTAGATGGATATCAAACAAGTACTCAAAAAGCAGCGCAGGTTTTATCTGGTAAACAAAAAATTTATGCATTTGTTCACTCTCTACCAAAACTTGGTCCTGCATTAGATAAAGCAGATCCATATTTTACAAAAGCAAATAGTTATATACAAAAGATAAATCCTCAATATTTTCCAGAATCATTGTTAAAATCTCATGGTATAACACTCTCATCACTGAAAAGTATTTTTTCAGGTATATCTCAGAATTTACCTATTTTTGATAGATCAGTAAATGTTATTGAGAATGCTCTTGGTGTTCCAACCCCTAAAAGATATCTTTTGATGTTCCAAAATTCAGGTGAAATTAGACCTACTGGAGGATTTATGACAGCTTTTGGATTCATTAATTTTAATAATGGTACACTAGGTCAAATATCGGCTCAGAATATATACTCTCTATCTAATGTAGTACAATATGCTCCTCTTGCACCAAAACCATTATATGTGTATAACGCTACCTATCATTGGCATCTAAGAGATGCAAATACATCCCCAAATGTTCCAACTTCAGTAGCTAATATATATAAATTCTATAATTCTATTCCTAGGGCTCCTCAGATTAATGGAGTTATATTTATAAACACGTGGTTTGTTGACTCTATGATACAGGCGGTTGGGAATATCACTATGCCAAGTCTGTATGGAAAAAATCTTGTTTTAACAGCTAATAATGCTAATTACTATATGGAATTCATGGCTGAAAAATCAGGTCTCCCACAAAGTGAAAGAAAAGCTTTTATATCTGTTATGATGCATGAACTGATAACAAAAGTGTTCCATTCTACAGGAAATACACTTACAAATGTTATTAAGGTAGGTTTTCAAAATCTAGATCAAAAGCAGGTCATTCTATATTTTAATAATCCAAAAGCTGAAAGTTTGATTAACCATTATAATTGGGGAGGAGTAATTCCTACTAAAGTTAAAGGTGACTATCTTCAAGTGGTAGAAGCAAATCTTGCAGGAGCTAAAGACAACTATTTTATGGGTGAGACAGTAACATCAAACATCAAAAAAGCTTCAAATGGTAGGTATGAACAAAGTGTAAGTATAACTTGGACTAACTCTGCAATATATGATAACTGGTTGGTTGGACCTTATCTTTCATGGGTAAGAGTTTATGTACCATTTGGATCAAGTCTAATATCTATAAATGGAGCTAATGGCTTTATTCAAGATTATAATAATACTACTGTACACAAAACAGTTTTTGGAGACCATATAACAATACCTCCACGTTTGTCAAAATCAAGACCCCCTGCAAAAGGTACTTTGACATTTACCTATTACCTACCAAAGGGAATTAGTATGACTCATTATCTAATTCAAAAGCAGCCAGGAATTAAAGGAGAATGGGAAAAAATCAATTTTGGATCTGGATCCGGGGCATTTACTAAATCAGTATATATAACAAAGGATTTGTCTATAAATATATAATATGCAAAATCTTGATGAAGGTTTTATTATAAGGCAAGTTGATTTTAAAGATAATGACAAAATTCTCACGATTTTTACAAAAGAGGGGAAGCTTAGTGTAATAGCTAAAGGTGGAAGATCTGGTAAGAGGTCTACGCTTTTAGACCTTGCAAATTATATAGAATTTCAAACTATAAGGAGTAAAGGTGGATTGGATATTGTAACAACAATATCTATGAAAAATTCTTTTAATTCCACAAAAGAAAAATTCTCATTATATATCTTTTACCCTTTAGAAATTTTATCTAAAATTGATAGAGTGGGACAGGATGAAAGTCAATTATTTGATCTTTTAAATTTCACACTCTCTAATCTTTATAAAAACCCAGATTTGTATATATCAGTATTTAATATAAAAACACTGTTATATGAAGGATTGTTATCTGATTTTACAAATTGTTTTATATGCTCCAAACCTTTAGTTCCATCCATTCAAAATATAGCATCTCTATCAGGGATATCTCATATTGGATGTAACTTAGAAGAGTATAATATTAGAGGTTATCCAATATCTGTTGATGCAATAAAGATTATTAGGTATGTAAAAAATATGAACTTAAATATAACTAATTTCAAGTTTGATATCCCAGAAAAAGCTTTAAAGGAAATATTATTATTTTCTATAAATCTTTTAGAATCATCTTTTGACGTAAATTTATCATCTAAGAAATATATTGTATAAAATTATCTAGTGATAGACTCCAATTAAAGAGGTGATGAAGATCTCTTTTAGATTAAAGACAATTTACTGTAGATAGTTAGGTAGAAATTTATCATTAATTTGTAAACTTAAGTACTGACAAGTATGAATGATTCCTATGATTAATGAATCTATAAAAATGCCAAAACTTTCATTATCATAAAAATATACAATTCTCATATTATCTGGACTATATATTATAGATTGTGTACAATCTACACTATATGGATGATATAGTATCTTTAGCTAAAAGAAGAGGTTTTTTGTTCCCATCATCTGAGATATATGGTGGCCTTGCAAATTCTTGGGATTATGGTCCACTAGGAACTTTACTCAAAAACAATATTAAAAATGAATGGATAAAATTTTTTGTAACATTCAGGGATGATGTTGTACTACTAGATTCTTCAATTTTACAAAATTCAAAAGTATGGGAAGCTTCAGGTCACATTGAGCATTTTCATGATCCTCTCGTTGATTGTTTAAAGTGTAAAAAAAGATTTAGAGTAGATCAGATGTTGGAACAAAGATTAAACATCAAAGCTGAAGGTTTGAAAAATGAAGAGATGGATAAACTTATACAGGAAAATAATCTTAAGTGCGAAGCATGTGGAGGAAATTTTACTAGTGTAAGAAATTTTAATATGATGTTTAAGACTACCCTAGGATCTCTGGAGGATAATGGGGAAGTGGTTTTTTTAAGACCAGAAACTGCACAAGGAATTTTCACTAACTTTGATAATATTCTAAAGAGTAACAGGATAAAGATACCTTTCGGTATAGCACAAATTGGTAAGGTTTTTAGAAATGAAATTACTGCTGGTAATTTTATATTTAGGACATTAGAATTTGAACAATTAGAACTTGAATACTTTGTTAACCCCAAAGATGCAGATAAATATTTTGATGAACTTCTAAAATACACTGAAGACTGGTATAAATATATAGGAATAAATGAACAGAATCTGAAATATGTTGAATTAGATAGTAATGAGAGAGCTCATTATTCAAAAAAGACTACTGATATATACTTTAAGTATCCATTCGGGTTTAAAGAACTTGAATCATTTGCAAATAGAGGAGATTATGATTTAACTAGACATTCTCAGGCTTCAGGAAAAAATCTAAGTTATAATGATCAAGATAAAAAAGAGAGTTTTATTCCATTTGTTATTGAACCATCGATTGGACTGGACAGGTTAATTTTAGCCTTACTATCTAATGGTTACTCTGAGGAGGAAATTAATGGTAGAAAGAGAATTTTTTTAAAGTTATCATATAGAATCTCTCCATACCAAGTAGGTATATTTCCTCTTCTTAGGGATGGTAAAATAGATAAGTTGGCTTTGGATCTATATAGTCAATTGAGATACAAATATAGAGTTGTATATGATGACGCTGGCTCTATTGGTAAAAGGTATAGAAGACAGGATGAAATAGGTACTCCAAAATGTATAACCTTTGATGTACAAACTCTAGATGATAAGATGGTAACTATTAGAGATAGAGATACAACAGCACAAGATAGGATTAAAATAAAAGATATAGATTCATACCTAAACTCATGTTTTATATAATTCCTACACCAATTGGAAATCTAGGTGATATAACTGATAGAGCAAAAGAAGTACTAAAATCTTTAGATATACTGTATTGTGAAAATCCCCAAAGAACTAATCTTATGTTGAATGTTTATGGTATCAGCATAGATAAGTTGAGAAGATATACAGAGCATAATGAAAGTAAGCTTATTCAAGATATTATAGAAGAGATTAAACTTTTGAAAAACGTAGGTATTGTATCAGATGCTGGTATGCCAGTAATTTCAGATCCTGGATACAAGCTTATAAGAGAGCTTAAAAAACAAGATATAAAATATGAGGTTTTACCTGGAGCATCCAGTATTCTTCCAGCATTAATTTATTCTGGTCTCCCATCTTCAAAATTTATATTTTTAGGATTCCTTTCGAAAAAAGAAAGTAAACTGATTGGACTTATTGATCAATATAAAGATATCACATGTATATGTTTTGAATCTCCTTATAGGATATTAAAAACATTATCAATTTTGAAAAAGAATTTTCCAAATCTGAAGATAACTATAGCTAGAGAAATCTCTAAAATACACGAAGATATAAAAAGTGGAGATATCAATCAAGTATATGAATATTACCAGTTTTATTG
>JAJZKG010000032.1 GCA_021809565.1 bacterium
GAATCTTTAAATTGCATCTTCATCTGATTCAATTCTATTTGATTCACACCACTATTACTACCTTGGGTGCTATTACTATTAGTCTTAATATTTATTTGAGTGCAATCTTGTATTGGCCAACACGTATATTTGATAAATACTATAAGATCATATATACTATAGTTACTTAATTTTTATTGATTAATATATGGATAATCCTGAACAGGAAAGTTCTTTTCAAGCTCAACAACCAGTAGATGGTGTTAATACAAGAATAGATGAACAGAGAAATGTACATAGGTCACATATTGCAGTAGATGTAGAAGGTAACACACATAGATTTTCTACTAAAACCAGTGTACAAGGGATTGTAGAAGAAACGCATACAATAATAGATGCACATGATGGTGTAAAACAGTCTTATACTAAAACGGATGCACATGGACATGTGTTGATAGAATCATATACTGAAAGAGACCCAGAGGGAAAAACATTAATGGGTTTATATACTAGGAGAAGCCCGCAAGGAGAAATATTAGTGGCATCACATACTGAAATAGACCCAAGTGGAAAGGTAAAAAAGACATTTAGACCTCGTGATAAAGAGCATAGCTAGTGTAAATATTTTTGTGTTGTTTAATATCTTGAAATTTTCCAAATTCCTAGTTGAAGTACTATAGTTAATTGTAATAAAGATAAAAACTGGACTTTTTATTATAAAGATATTATTATCATTACATGAACCCAAATATACCAAATATGTATCCACCAACAAACCAGCAGAACCAAGGTCCACAGAACCAAGGTCCACAGAACCAAGGTCCACAGAACCAAGGTCCACAGAACCAAGGTCCACAGAACCAAGGTCCACAGAACCAAGGTCCACAGAACCAGGGTTCGCAGAACCAAGGTTATCTGGGACAGCAAAATCAGGGAGCTGAAGATCCTATATTATCAGTAAATATGTCTGTTAGAACAATGACAATATTAAGACCTATTTCTCCTATACAATATAATATTCAGGCTAGATCAATTGAAAAAGTGATTCTACATTTACATGGAATCACGAAAAGTATTGAAGTTATAGGTGTAAAAACTATTGATCAGGTCAATATTGAACAAGGAATATTTTTTGGAAGAGTCAGAATAATACATATGGATAAAAGTGAAATCAGAATAGAACAAATATCAAAATCAAATGCAATGAAGGTGAAAACATTCTTTGAACAGGTTGTTGAGTTCCAAAGGAAAAATGTTGTCAATGTTACAGGAGATTAGTTTTCTTTGACTAGTCAATATTCACATATATCAATTTTTCATATTTATTATTATGTATTCTAATATCTTCTTTTAGTTTTGTATTATGATCTAATACATGTTTTATCTTTCCATTATCTAAAAATTTAGCATTCACAACCCTTACTTTGGTTTGTATTTTATATTTGTAATTTTTCAAAGATGCTTGTGTTGGTGATACTTTTTTTGGTTTTAAATTTCTATTTAGTTTGTTGAGTAATAATATAATTTCAGAATCTGTAGTTTTTTTTATTTTATCATAAACATATTGGTCATATGTTAGTAAGTCACTTTCTTTTATTATAGATAATTTTAAAGATCTTTTGATAATGTCAGCTAGGATATAGTATGAAGTACGATTTACAATATTATTGTATATCTTTTTATCTAAATTGAGAAAATCTCTACTGTATTCTATTGCTATATTTTTATTATCAAATATTATTTCACTGTTATATTTTATAAGATGATTAAAATACTCTTTTGCTTTGTTTTGTTTGTTTAAATATACATATAAACTTCTTAGAGAATAATCTATTCTATCTGCACAAAGATTAGGTAATGGTTTTTCAAGTAGAGTAAAATTTTTTTCATTTTCTATGTAATCTGTATTAAAATTATATTTTTTTAATATATTTGGAATATTGGATTTATTTAGATAATCTTTTTTGATGATCTCATGATAACTTTCCTTATTCTCATTTTTTTTATATACAACATCTCCTACATGAGAAAATGCTGTATGTGAAATATCATGAAGTAATGCTGCTATTTGTTCATCCAATGACCCACCAAGGTGTCTTATTAAAAGCATGCATCCAAGTGAGTGATCATATCTTGAAAAATCTTTGTAGGTTTTTAGAATATCTATTGTTCCCCCTTGGGTTATTTTCTTTAATCTTAAAACTTTTGGATCCTTTAGCAGTTCTAATATAACCTTATTTTCAATTGTGAATTTACCATAAATGGGATCTCTTACTACCATGAATTGTAGTATAAAGAAAATGTATTTTTATTACAATTGGTTTCATGCGTGATATTTAGCAATTGCTCTTTCTAGGATTATTTCTTCTAATTTAGGTATCCCTTTATCTGGATCAATCGTAGGGTTTAGTATTTTCTCTAGAAGTTGAACCTCTGGAGCTTTTTTATGGTACTTCCTTATATCTACTTCTGTACCATCTATCTCTATTTCTGGAACTCCAAATCTTCTGCCTTCTACCCTACCATTCTTTACATCATCAGTTATATTTCTATATTTTAATTTGTCTAATTCCCCTAAATTGAATGTTATTTTATGTAAGTGTGGTTTCCTCTTTATAGTATCATCTGAAAACACTATCTCCATTTTTGTATATTTTAAATGATTGGGATCCCTTATATGCCTTTTTTTATAAACATACCCCGTCAATACAACAGATATTCCATCATTAGATGATGTTCTTGTTAATTGATAACTAAATCTACCTTCCACTTCCGGATCTTCTATGGTTTCTACCTCTGGAGGAACTTTTCTTAGATCTAGATAAATATCAAATAAAGATTGATAAATACCTTCTGCAGGATTAGGATCTCTTTCTATAGAATTGTTTATGGATGGATCTTGCTCGTTCATAATATTTTTAATACAGGTATTATACTAAACCTATAATATATTGTCAAAAACACAAGTTCTCTGTTTTTATTTTTAATCAAAATAATATATTATGTATATGATGATTGATGATAAAACAGCTTTAACAATATATTTAATTAGACATGCTGAGGCTACAAATACTATACATAAAGATATTATATCTGGGAGAACTTATGATGCTGAATTAACCAAAAAAGGTATTATGGACAGTGTTTCTCTTGGAGAAAAATTATTGAAGGATAAGGTTTTTTTTAATACTGTTTATTCATCTCCTATAAAGAGAGCACAAGATACGGCCAATATTGTATCAACAATATTATCTATTAATACTCATGACATTATAAAGACAACATCCTTAGAGGAACTTGATTTTGGAGACTGGGAAGGAAAATTAGATAAGGATATATATACAAAAGAAGTTCTCCAATCTATTAAAGATCAGGGAGATTCATTTACTCCCCCAAATGGTGAATCAAGATTAATGGTAGAGCAAAGAGTGTCATCATGGTTTGATAATGAGATTTTCAAAAATACCAAATTTACATCTTCAAAACATACAGTGGCTATATTTACACATAGTTTTGTAATTAATCTTTTGTTGCACTATATATTGAAATTTGATAACAAAATTGTATATAGAATAGATACAAACACTTCGAGTATAACCGCTATTAATTACTCTAAATTAGGATGGAGAGTAATGTGTATCAATGATATCAGTCATCTTAACTAAATAGTTGCTATTTGAGGTATAAATTCTTTACCTATTTTTTCTAATGGTGTAATTTTTGCAACGTTAGGTACTGTAAAAAATACTTTATCAATACCTAATTTTGATAACTCACTACATTCCTCTATTGATTTTTCAAACCCTTCTTCCGGGTTTATCCTAATTAATGCAGTTTTTTCTATTTCGTTATAATCTCTACCTACATCTTTACAATGTTGTTTTAGAATATCTAGTTTATATTTTATAGTATCTGTTCCAAGCATAGAAAATAAATTACATGCATCTGCATACATAGCTACGAATTTTAGGGTCTTTTTTTCTCCTCCCCCACCTATTAATATTCTAGGATGTGGTTTTGTTAGAACTTGAGGCATATTTAAAGTCTCTTCTAAGGTATAATACTTACCTTTATATGAAGAATCGTTATCACTCCACATTTGTTTTGCAATTTGTAATGTTTCTTCAAGCCTTTCGAATCTTTCCTTTAAAGGTGGAAATGGAAAACCTAAAGCTATACATTCCTGCTCATTCCATGCAGCACCTATACCCATGAAGGCTCTACCTTGTGAAAGTACATCTAATGCAGTGATCTGTTTTACTAAGAATGCTGGTTGCCTATATGTAACTCCAGTAACTAGTGTTCCTAGAGATACTTTGTTTGTACATGCTGCAATAAATCCAAGTGTGGTATATGCTTCCATCATAGGCTGTTTATATGATCCATTATGTTCTATTTGGAAATAATGATCCATTACAGTTATAGTTGAAAAACCAACGTCTTCCGCAGTTTTTGCAATTGTTCTAAGATTTGTTGATAAATCTTTATCTTCTCCAAAACTAAATGATGATATATGTAGTGCTGCTTTCATTTTTATAATTTTCTAAAATTAATTATTAATATGTTATGTTTTTTATATTAAATTAGTATTAAACTTTTTTAAGTTCTGGAACTACTTTATCCCCCAACATTTTAATAAGATCAATCTGATTCAGGGAAGTTGTCTGTATAGCTACGTAATTAGCATGCAGTTCCTTTATTAAAGGTTTGTATAAGTCTATATATTGCTCAGAAGATGAGACAATAGAATAGTTATTTAATATTTCATCTATTGATAGATTATCTGCCTCTTTTTCTAACATTTCCGGATCAGATTCTATATCTCTTGAAGGTACTCTTAATCCTCTCCAAGCTAATAACGATTTAAATGCATCCTCTTTATTGTGTGCATACACACTCCATTTTGTTGCAAATATAGATTTAAGTAATTCATTATTAGATTCTGCTTGCTTTTCAGCTGGATTGATAACATTGGTTTTTGTATCTTCTATTTTTTTTACACTTGTTATTATCCCATCAACTCTATTTTGTGCAAGTATTGTAGATTTTGGTCCTCCTGCTGCTAGAAAAATTTGAATATCGTGTTTTGGAGGTGAGTATAATTTTGCATTTTTAGTTTTATAAAATTTACCGTTGTAGGTTACTTTCTCCCCTTTTAAAAGTTTTTGTATTATATCTATTGCCTCATTTATTCTCTCTGACCTTTCAGTGTAGTTTGGAAATTCAAAACCAAGTGGATCTTCATTTATCATTTCTCCGGTTCCAAGACCAAGCATAAATCTTCCATTTGATAATCTATCAATGGTTGCTGCTGCTTGAGCCACAACAGCTGGGTGATATCTAAATAATGGTGTAATGACTCCTGTAATTATCTTTATTCTTGAAGTTTGTGAAGCTATTGCTCCAAGTGTTGACAGAGCAAATCCAGAAGCTCCTTTACTAGATACCCAAGGATTAAAATGCTCGGAAACCATGACTCCATCAAAACCATATTTCTCTGCAAGTACTGCATGTTCAACTATATCTTCAGGTTGAAACTGTTCATGTCCACAAAAATAAAAAACTTCTGACATAATTTAGATTATAAACTATTATAGATATTTATTTAAGTTTATTTTCTCTAGGCTCTTTTAGTGTTTTTGCCCACCACTCTAAATCTTCTATTGTTGTATTAAGATTTGCTGCTTCTTTTGTTTCTTCCTTCAAAAGTCCTTTCTCATCAATTTGAGTAAATATCAAAGGTATGTGTACAGATGAACGTATAGGAACCATTTGAAGCTCAATCAGTACTAATCTTAACTGTTCTACAGCTCTAATACCTCCGGATATTCCTCCATAAGATACAAATGCTGCAGGTTTTAATCTCCATTCGTTATAGAATGTATCTATCATATTTTTTAATACTCCAGTATAACCATGATTATACTCAGGCATTACGAATATGAACCCATCCCCCTCATCAATTTTTTTTGATAATTTTGATTGATCTGCCGTATATCCCGGATTATCTAAATATGAAGGATTTCCAGGTAAATTAAAAAATGGAATATCATAATCTTTAAGATCTATTCCTTCAACATTTATGTTAGGATTTTTTGAAGCTTCTGTAACTACAAAATCAAAAACTTTTTCTCCTAATCTATTATCTCTTGTACTTCCTAAAATTATTTTTATATTTGTCATGATTTTTTCTCTAAAATAAAATATACTTTAGTATACAGTCTATAACGAATGGAGATTAA
>JAJZKG010000033.1 GCA_021809565.1 bacterium
GTATATAGGAGCCAATCAACTACAATACATACGCAAGCAAATATCTAAAGGATTAAAATTTATATTTGACAGAAAAATTCCTGGAAAAATAGGGAGAGAAACTGTAATAAACCTCTCTTATAGTAATTTACATGCAAAAAGATCCCGAACCTTTGTAACAATTGGAGGAATAATGATAGGAGTAGGAATGATTGTATTCTTAGTATCACTAGGGTATGGACTACAATCCCTAGTTATTTCAAGAGTTGCAAAACTAGGAGCAATTAAAGAAGCAAGTGTTTCAATACAAACAGGAAGCAAATTACAGATTAACGATAGTACATTATATAAATTAAAATCTATTCCAAATGTTACTAATGTATACCCTATTATATCTGTGGTTGGAAAAGTAAATTACAATAATTCAAATTCTGACATGGCAGTATATGGAGTAACAACTGGGTATCTAAAATCTTTGAGTATTAATCCTATTAGTGGAAATTTCTTCAATAATAACAACTTAACAAATACGCTTCCAGTAGAAACCCAGCAACAATCAAGTCAACAAGGAAATAGCACTGCATCAAACAGCACCCCTGAAAACCAAACAGGAAATGGATCTCTTCCTTTCATAAATGTTCCTTCCCTTTCTACTCCAGTACAAACACCAAAAACAACAATAGTATCCCTACTATCCTCATCAAATGATGCTGTAGTAAACCAAGCAATGTTAATTGAGCTTGGG
Source organism: bacterium (assembly GCA_021809565.1). Next base: position 725 of record JAJZKG010000033.1, read on the forward strand.
ATACCTATTCAAAAGGCCATAGGAAAAACATTTCAAGCATCATTTATTGTAACATCTAACCTTCTAGGAAATACAAGCCAGTCTATACAAACAAAGCCAATTACATTTAAAATAGTAGGTGTGCTCCCTGGTACTGCCACACCTGATATATATGTACCTTTTATAGATTTAAGGTCAATTGGTATTACAGACTATTCTCAACTTGAAGTTGTTGTAAGCCAGGCAAATCAACTTGCATTGGTAAGGAAACAAATAGAATCATACGGATATGCAACAACATCAGTTGCAGATACTGTCTCACAAATTAATGGGGTGTTTAATACATTGAAAATCATATTAGCTCTATTTGGGTTTATTGCCCTAATAGTTGCAGCATTAGGTATGCTTAATACCTTGACAATATCTCTTCTTGAGAGAACCAGGGAAGTTGGATTAATGAAAGCTCTTGGAATGCAATCAAGTGAGGTTATGGAACTATTCTTGACAGAATCTATGGTAATGTCAGTTCTTGGTGGAATCCTAGGCATAATATTTGGTTATGTTATTGGGAAAATATTAAGTATATTACTATCAATAATATCTATTTCTAAAGGTGGTGGATATATAAATATATCTACTATTCCTTGGAGCATGGTTATTTTGGTTATAATCCTTTCTGTAATAGTAGGAGGAATAACAGGAATATACCCTGCAGTAAGAACAAGAAGAATATCTGCATTGAATGCATTAAGATATGAATAAACTCAATATAACTAATTTATGTATAAAAAAAGTATATCCTCATATGAGATAGCACATACAAATTAAAATTTATAATTTTTCAAAAATAATGTAATATTAATAACATGGATAATCTGCTTCGAAATATCATTGCAAGGGAAAAAGTATTTGGGATAGACATTACAAATTCATCAATTCGTATAATACAATTTGAAACTAAAAAGGACTATTTTGTACTAAAAAGTATTGCAGAAGAAGAGATTCCTATAACTTCATTTGTTGCAGGAGTAATAAGACAAAAAGACATTGTTGCCCAAAAATTAATAGACTCAATAAACAAAGCATACCCTAAAAAAATTACTACAAAATTTGCGGTAGTACTACTTCCAGATGACCAAATATATACACAGATAATAAAGCTACCAAAGGTAGAAAAAAATAAAATAGAGAAGGCAATTGCCTTTCAACTTTCATCGTTCATACCAATGAAGGAAGATGAAGTTTACTGGGACTTTGCAATATTATCTGAAGATTCAAACAATTACGAAATTATTATTAATGCAGTAGGAAAAGAAAGTGCAGACTCATTTATAGAGACACTTAGTATAGCAGGCATTACTCCTCTTGTTTTTGAAAGTAGATCACAGGCAGCACTAAGGGCAATTAAGGGGCATAATAAAACAGAGGAAGAGTATATGTTAATAGATATAGGAAAAAGTATTACAAATATTGCTATAACAAAAAAGGCTGCTATACAATTTTCTTCCTCAGTTTTCTTTGGTGTAAATCAAATTATCAAAGTAATAGGAGAATACAATAAAATTAATGATGACAAAATCAAGGAAATCCTGGAAAAAGATGGCGTCGTCTCTGAAGATACAGAACTACAAAAACATATAGATACATTATTTATTCAACCTCTACAAGAAATGCAAAAAGCAATTAACTATTATGGGGAAGAAAAGATAGCAAAAGTATATCTTTATGGAGATGGAGCCCAGCTAAAAGGAGTACTTGATAAATTTCAATCTCAAACTAATGTAAAAACAGAAATTGCAGGTATTGGAATAAAAATATTTCCAATACTGCAGTGGGAAAAACACGAAAAAATTTCTCCATATATATCCATTATAGGAATTGAAATGATAAATAAGATAAAAGATCTTATTTACATAAATATCTTACCGAAAAAACAAAAAAGCATAGGGATAAGTAAATTCATAAAGAAACAAACATTAGGTCTATTAAAATTTATATTAATAGACCTTGTTATATTGTCCGTAGGGATGCTATATCTAAGTTACCAAAATACTCTGTCGATACAAAATACAAAAAATGTGATACAAACCTACATACAGGCAAATAATAACCCTAAATACAAAGGGTTAAATACAAAAATAAATACACTAAACACAGAATTATCAAATTTATCTAATGCATACAAAACACAATACAAGTGGTCAAAAACAATCGAAGAAATTGCCAATTTAATACCTTCAGGGATAACATTAAATCAGTTTAAAATACAAAATACAGCAAAGGCGCAAAGCAGTTCAACCCTGTCTGTACAACCAGTATGGCAGATTACACTTGGAGGGGTAGCACAAACAGGATCTCTAGTAGTAAATCTTGCCAATACACTTGAAAGGGAAAATGGAATATCAAATGTAGAAATGCCTATTTCTAACTTTCAATCTAGCCAGAATGCAAACTTTACTATAACATTTAATATTAACCCACAATGAAAAGAAGAAATATAAAAACATATATAATCTTTACTATATTTATAATAGCTATAATATATTTGACCTATTTTTCTTATACAAAATACACAAAGTCAACTAAACAGAAAGTAGAATTACAAAATACACTTACTGTATTACAAGCTAAACAGGCACAGGATATACAGGTATTAAATGAGTATGATACATACGCTCCAGGTATTAGTAATATACAAAATACAATAGTAACAAATAATACTCTGCTCAATTGGGTAAATCAAGAAAATTTAGTTGCATCTATTACTGGAAATGCAAACACAATAGAATTTCAAGATGCAACAGTTACACAGAATAATATACAAATAAATGGCAGTACATCAAATGCGCCAATTCAAGATCTAATTGTTAATATTAACCTTCAGGGAAATTTCCAACAGCTAGTAAACTTCCTTGCAATGATGGAAAACTCATATTACTTCACAAATGTAACTTCAATTGCATCCCAAACTGAAAATTCGGGAGTGATTAATACTTCAATAACATTAGAACTACACATATCATGAATGAAAAATCTTTTATAAAAACACACCCAATAGAGTTAGTAAAACTTATAATCGCGATAATAATAATAATAGCAAATATATATATTGCATATAAATTATTAAATTTAGGAAAGAGTATCCATACTCCAGAGGCAACAACACCAACTATTAATGTTTTAGAATATAAAAATCTGCAAAAGACGGTATCGACAAAACAGATATACTCATCATCATCTGCCTCCCCTAATATATCTGTCCCAAATATATTCTAAGGATAAGACAGGGAATGATTGATATAAATCCTAAAAAATCACTAGGACAAAACTTCCTTAAAGATAAAAATATTATTAAAAAAATTGTATCTAATGTAAGTAAGGATGATTACGTACTAGAGGTTGGACCAGGAACAGGACAAATTACAAAGGAGATATTAAAGAAAACAAAAAATTTAGCTGCTGTAGAAGTTGATAAAGAGCTTTCAATGTTTTTAGAAAAAAAATATTCTATTACTGTTTATAAAGAAGATATTTTAAAATTTAAATTAGAACCCTTTTTGGAACAATTTCATACAAAAAAATATGTCGTTATCGGGTCTCTTCCATACTATATTTCAAAAAATATTATTTCCAAATTTTTAAAAACAGAACCAAGGCCAACCGACATGACATTTATAGTACAAAAAGAAGTTGCAGATAAGTACCTATATGAAGGAAACCTATTGCATAATACCCTCAAGATATATGCAAATGAAATTAAATCTTTAGGTTTGGTACAAAAAACAAAATTCTACCCAATACCAAAGGTAGAAAGTAAAATTATACACATATATAACCTAAAAAAGATTACTAAGGACTCTTCTAAATTTGAAGCATTTTTAAAGAAGGCATATATGTTTCCAAGAAAAACCCTCAAGAATAATAAAAACATAGAATCATTTGAGTATTCTTCTAAAAGACCAGAAGAGCTATCATATACAGATTGGCAAAGTTTATTTTTCAAAAACAAAAATTATATTAATTCCTCTTTAATAAAATCAAAGACTGTACATATATAAACATTGACTGCACAAACCAATAAATAGATAGTGCTGCGGGAATAGGACTTAGTACTCCAAGAGAAATTATAAATATAAAGATAGGCATAATATAGAGCATTTGCTTTGAGATAGCATTTCCCATTGCCATTGGGTCTGCCTCTAGTGCCTTCTTATCTCCTCCTTTACTCTCCTGCAATTCTAAAGAAAGATCTTCCTTTGAAACTTCACTTGACGTATTAGGTAAAGATACTTTTGTCACAAGATATTGAGAGAGACCGACTAAAATAGCAAGAATGATATATGGAATAATATGATAATCTCCTATTTTAAAATTAAAAGCATCTTTTCCAACATTAATGAAAAACATATTTAAGTTATAGTGATATGATGTAGGATACCTAAGAAATGGTATGTATAAAAGCTTATTAATAGCAGAGGCTCCATTTTTTGACATCATTATAATAGCAGCATAAATTGCATATAAAAATGGAATTTGTATTATTAAGGATAAGCAGTTTCCTGTAGGGTTAACCCCTTCTTCTTTAAATAGCTTCATCTGCTCTTCTCTAAGTTTGGCAAGGTCTCCTTTATATTTTTCTTGAATCTCTTTAAGTTTAGGCTGAACTTTTGCCATATTCCTTGAAGCTTTTATCTGGCCTGCCTGCATTGGCCATAAAGCCAATCTAAACAGTACAGTGATAAGGATAACAGCAATTCCAAAATTTCCCCCTGAGACCTTATATAACAGAACTAAGATATTTAAAATCGGATGAAAGAAAATATCATTCCAGATAAATCCAAATACAACAGCAAAAAAATGAAAAAAACTCATAATAATTTTGCCTCCTCAAGCATTAATTTAATATTATCTTTAATATCTTTATATTCTAAACCCTCCCAATTACTATAATTAGGATTTAAAACAAAAATTATATCATATCCAACTTTTATATCTCCAATAATTTCTCTCACAACAAACCGAAACCTTCTCTTTAACTTATTTCTAAAATAGGCTTTTCCTACTTTTTTCTTTACAACAAAACCAAACCTAGAATGATCTATCCCGTTAGGGGAAAAAAACATTAAGAAGTATTCACATGATACTCTATCTTTCCCTTTATAGACTCTTTCAAAATCTCTCCTTAATCTATTTATTCTTGGAAGCATTACTCCTTGCAACTATCTTATCTTATTCTTAGGTTTTTTCCCAATCTTTCTAAAGATATCAGAAACAGACAAAGAAGATCTACCCTTACTGCGTCTTCTGGATATAGT
>JAJZKG010000034.1 GCA_021809565.1 bacterium
AAAAGATTTGAAAGTTATTGGCAGTGTATAGTATAATACATATTATGGAGAGAGAGAAAGTTAGTATAGATATAGTAAAGAAACTTACTACAAAAAATTACAATAACCCATTAAATATTATAAAAGAAAATTCAAAAGGGTACCAATTTTCAAGAGCAGAGATTATTAATACATATATCAATTACTGTAGTAATAATAAAATTAACATAAATAAATCTTTAATTGAAAAAATTAAATTAAAACCAACAAGAACAATTTCTGGAGTTGTTCCAATTACAGTTCTTACAAAACCTTTTCCATGTCCAGGAAGATGTATATTTTGTCCTAATGATGTAATGATGCCAAAAAGTTACCTATCACTAGAACCTGGAGCACAAAGGGCATTAATGAATAAGTTTGACCCTTATTTACAAGTAAAGAATAGATTGCAAGCAATGCAAAACATTGGGCATACAACAGAAAAATTAGAACTTCTAATTTTGGGAGGAACATGGAGTGTATATCCAAGAGATTACCAAGAGTGGTTTATAAAACGATGCATTCAGGCAATGAATGAGTTTGAATACAAGAAAGAAAAAAAGTACAAATATATAAAAAATAGAATTAATTTTGACACAACGTCTACAGAGATAGATCCACCTAAAAATTGGAAAATAGATGAACTGCTAAAAGAACAGGCGATCAACTCTACAGCACAATACAGGTGCATAGGAATAACACTTGAGACAAGGCCAGACAGAATAACAGAAAGGGAGGCAATTCATTTAAGAATGATAGGGGGAACAAGAATACAGCTTGGTATACAAAGTACAGATGATACAGTACTTGAAAAAAATAAAAGAGGAGAAAATTCGCAAGACCAAAAAAGGGCTATATCCATATTAAGGAGAGCAGGGTTCAAAATACAAATTCACTGGATGCCTAATCTATATGGATCATCTCCTAAAAAAGATAAAAAGGACATAATGAGAATATACAAAGACGGGGGTTATATGCCAGACGAAATAAAAATATATCCTTGCTCAATCATAGAAACAGCAGAGCTGTATGATTACTGGAAGAGCAAAAGATATATGCCATATACGGAAGAGGAATTAATTGAAGTTTTAGTCTATGCAAAATCCAAGGTAAAAGAGTTTTCAAGGATTAACAGACTGATAAGAGATATACCATCTACATATATAGTAGATGGGAATAAGAAAACAAACTTGAGGCAAGTAGCCCAAGAGGTCATGAAGAAAAGAGGAAAAACGTGTAAATGCATTAGGTGTAATGAAATAAAGGATGAAGTAATAGAAAAAATTTATGCTGATTGTTACAAATATAATACCAGTGTATCAAAAGAATATTTTCTTACATATAAATCCAATAAAAAAATATTAGGGTTTCTCAGATTATCGATTCCTAAAAAGAAGACAGATCATTTCATAGAAGAATTAAAAAATTCTGTAATTATAAGGGAAGTACATGTATATGGTCGATCCCTTGCAATAGGAGAGAAAAATGGAGGCGCACAACACATAGGGTTAGGAACTAGATTAATAAAAAGAGCAGAGAAAATTGCAAAAAAATATAAATTTACAAAAATTGCAGTTATATCTTCAATAGGAACAAGGGAATACTATAAAAAGAAAGGGTTTGAACAAAAACAACTCTATCAAATCAAAGAAATTTAACAAATATTGAATTTAGGAAAAACACTAAGTGGGTGTATGTATAGATCTGGAGTTGGTATACTACAGAAATTATGGAAGGTGTTTTTACTGTATCAGAAATAAACAATAATATATCGCGACTTCTTGAAGAAAATTTTTATGATATTGGGATTGAAGGAGAAATATCAGACTATAAAGTACAGTCACAAGGATGGACTTTTTTTTCACTCAAAGATAGTAAATCTATAATATCGTGTGTAAACTTTGATAAAAAATTATTGAAATATAAAGATATTATTAAAGATGGGGTAAAAGTTGTTGGTTTTGGTTACCTTACAATATATGAAAAGACTGGAAAGTATCAGTTTTATGTAAAAGATTTGAAAGTTATTGGCAGTGGAGATATATATGCACAAATAGAAATTACAAAACAAAAATTGAAAGAGGAGGGACTATTTAGTGCTGAAAACAAAAAAAATATATCTTCATTTCCACTAAATATAGGTGTTATTACTTCACTGGAAAAATCATCAATGGCATACAAAGATTTTTGCAAAACAATGGAGTCAAGGTTTCCAATTGCAAACATATATCTTTACGATGCTAATGTTCAAGGAAAGGAAGCCGAAAAAGAAATTATCCAAGGACTAGAATACTTCAAATCACAAGAAAACATAGATGTTATAGTACTAACAAGAGGAGGAGGGTCTATAGAAGATCTAATGCCATTTAACAGTGAGTCAGTAGCAAGGTCAATTTTCAATTCCACAAAAATTACTGTATCTGCAATAGGACATGAAGGAGACGTAACAATCTCTGACCTTGTAGCAGATATACGGGCGTCAACACCAACACAAGCAGCAATACTTATATCTCCTGATAAAAAAGAATTAATAGATAAATTAAACAAAGGCATATTGCATGTACAGAGAGGTGTACAAAACATGATAGAAATAAAACAAACAGCAATAGCACATAATTATGAAAAGATTAAAGGAATATTAGACAAATTTTATAATAAAAAACAACAAACCTTATATGAAGGAGTACATATACTACAAAGCAAATCAAACGAAGTTATAAATAGTGGAGAGCTTATTTTAAAAGAATTAAAAAATAAAATATCTAAATTTTCATATGAGATTGAATATAAATTAAAATCTATAAAGGAAAAATTTAAAATGTTTGAATTATTCTCTCCAGAGTATATACTAAAAAAAGGGTATTCAATAACATATAAAGATGGAAAGTTAATATCATCTGTTAATGATGTTAACGTTGGTGATATGTTACAATTACAACTTAAAGATGGAAATATTAAAAGTGAGGTAATAGAAAAATGAAAAAAGAAATTACATTTACAGATGCATTCGAAAGATTTGAAAAGATATTGCAAGAGTTGGATAGTGGTAATCTTTCCTTAGAAGAAACAATTAAAAAAATTGAAGAAGGAGCATCTTTATATAAGGTATGTTCAAAAATGTTATCAAAGGCAAAAAATACTATTACAACTATTAATAAAAAACTTGAAGAAGGATAAATAATGAAAATAAAAATACTACTAATTATATTACCAAGTATATTATTGGTTGCAATAATTGCATCATTAATTATTACAGTAATTAATATAAAAACAAACAATGTTACAGTATCATATACCGAATTTCGAGGTACAAATCCTAGCTCGACTATTATAAATCCCCCAACAGCATCAACTGTAATATATTCCTCCACTGGGGGTATTATTGGAAAAATATACGGACAAGAAGAAAAAGCTTATCAATATGAAGAAAATCCTTCTTTATATCAGGGAACATCAATATTATACCACCTTATAAACATTCCACCATACTCAAGCAATCAAACAGACCTTGCAATTGCAATAAAACTCAAGGATCAACTACTTACTATGTTACTTAATATTGGGGCAATAACACAATCAGATATAAACCAAGAGAAAATAAACACTGAAACACCATACTTTCAAATAGATCAGGATCCATACTTTACTGAGTATGTAATAAACAAGCTAATGGAAAAATATAGTAACTATGTATTAGCTGGAGGATTAAAGGTATACACTACAGTGAATACTCAAATTGATAATATGGCACAACAAGTGGTATCAGAAGACTACCAAAAATATGTTGCTCCAGTTGATGCAAATAGTGCAGCTCTTGTTGCCGACAACCCACAAAATGGATATATATTAGCAATGATAGGGGGACCATCATATCAAGAACAACAGTTAAATATGGCTGATGAACCAAGACAACAAGGTTCAGCAATGAAACCACTTATATATATTAAAGCATTTGAGATGGGATATTCTCCAGACACAATGATAGATGATGCCCCAATATGCTATGGAAGTTACTGTCCTGTGGACTATGAGGGGTATACTGTAGGATGGGTATCCATTGATAGAGCTATAAATCAATCGATAAATATTCCCGCTATAAAGATGCTTGCAGCAATAGGATATCAGAATGGAGTTAATACTCTTGAATCTGAAGGAATAAAACTTAATCCGAATACATATTATGGACTTCCATTAGTACTAGGAGATGCAGGATTAACACTAACAAATATGGTTGGAGCATATAATGCGCTAGCAAATGGGGGGTATTATGCACAATCAACTCCATTTGAAAAAATTGTAGAATCTAATGGTGTAATTTTACTGAATAATACTAATCTACCTAAAAAAAGGATACTTGATGCAAATGCAGTTGCAGAAATGGACCAAGTATTAGGAGATACATCAATGAAAGCACCAATGTATGGGTCAGTAACATATTATTACTCTGTCCAGGGTAGAGAATACGGATCTAAAGATGGAACAAGTAATGGGCCAAAAGACGTAACTGACTACATGTTTATCCCACAACTATCTGTTGGGGGGTGGGCTGGAAATACAAATGATACAAACATGTCTCAGGATGCAGTAGGAGCATTTCAGGCAGGACCAATGGTTCATGACTTTATAATGAACTATATACAAATGGAGAATTTACCTGTAGAGAATTTTCCAATGCCTACATATCCAACGCTAAACGCTACAACATCCCAAATACCTTAATTAAGGGGAAACATAAAAACTTGAAAGAGTTTTTAATATGTAAATATCAGCACCGTCTATACTCTTACTATAAACATAATTTTGTGCTATATATCGGAATAAGCCTGGAAATTTATATCCATCTTTATATGTAACTATTACTACAGGAGTTGCATTTTCTATTGATTTGAAAGTAAGTTTCTTCAAAATTGAGGAAGTATAAGGGGAAGCAAAGTCAGCAACAATTCTTCCTGCAGGATAACTACCAGTAATATAGTAAACCCATGGAAAATTCCCCCAAATAAAAATAGGTTTATTCCTGACATTATAAACAGATAATATTGCATTAGATATGGTATACATTATATTTGAACTACTTGAATGTTTTTCATAAGCAACATTTGTATTATATTTAAAATATGTAGATGAAAAATATTCTGTTCTGTCAATTTTTCCGGAAGCAAATTCAATAAAATTAGTATAGTATTTATAATCCTTTATAAACTGAGCTTTAACATTTGTCATATTTTCTATTCTTAAAAAGTATAGACCTAAAAAGTAAACAAGAGATAGAAAAACAAAGATAGTAAGTAGGCGAAAGACAAGTTTAATATTATATGGAATCAAAATGATATATGATGCCAGGACAGATAATGAGGCAGAAGTAAGTATGAGATAATGCCAATATGGTCTTCCAGAAAACAAAGAACCAAAGTACTCAAACATAAACCATATGATTACAAGAGTAATATTTTCACGTATAATTTTCTTTTTATATAAAATAAATAGAATAGTTAACAATGTTAACAATGATATAAAATTTATTATTATATACTTATATCCAGAGGTGTCATAACCAACATAACCAACATTTCCAAGAAACATAATTGAAAACGCAGTATGGAAATTATGAATCAAAAATTCCCAAATTAAAAATATTCCAATTGGAGTAATAAGACCTAGAATATAAATTATTGAATATTTAATAAATTTTATAAATCCGTATAAAAATAGAAATGCAATACACAAGAATCCTCCATCAAAAATGATTGTAAATTTAAATAAAAGTCCAAGGCCCAAAATAAGACCTGCAAGATAT
>JAJZKG010000012.1 GCA_021809565.1 bacterium
TGCAAAGCGGTTAAGGAAAGAAATTCTATTAATTAAATACATAAATTATACGCTAAAAAAATAATTTAGGTATAAAATGTATTGTTTATAACCATTTTCATAAATTAAAAACTAATTGTGCATTATAACTATCCAGAAACATTAACGCACAATAATACACAAAGGTTACTTCTTCTTTTTTAATTTTTTAGGCATATATTTCCTTTTAGTAATCTCCTTATAGTAATTAAAAGTATCTTTACTTAAAGAAAATAAGCAGTAATATAAGAATACAAAAAATAAGACAATAATTAAAATCAGAATAATAAAAATATCTAACCTTGTATATATAGGAAGGAATACTCTACGAGCATATAAAAAAAATGTTAAAATTAGAGAAAACACAAAAGAGACCCAGCTTATTTTTTTGAAGTATTTAAACTTCGGGCTTCCCTTATCAGATTTAAAAATATAATAATACATAAACAAAACCCATATACAAAAAAGAATTATTACAATAACTATTATTGGGACAAAAAACATAAATGCACTCGGAGGAGTCTGAATTAAATATTTAAAATTTAATAACTTAAGAAAATCAATCTTCATTTTTTATAATTAATTAATATTAGTATTAATCACTCCTCCACCAACTACATAATTACCATCATACAAAACTCCAAATTGACCTGAAGCTACACCAATCTCACCCTCTTTTAACTTAATGATAAGTGTATTCGGATTATCTCTAGAATATTTAATATTTTCAAGTTCAAGCAATTTACCCCTATACCTTATTTGTATCTTTACATTTTCTATATCAAAAGAGTCAATCAGTAGATTTAAATTATTTATCTCAAAGGTATAAGTCTTACAATCCTCTATATCACCAACTACAAGAGTATTATCTTTATAGTTTTTTTTAATTACATATAAAGGTTTTGTCAATTTAGTATTAATACCGCGTCTTTGAGCAATAGTATAAAAAGACAGCCCCTCATGTTGACCTAATACATTTCCCTCCTTATCTACTATATTGCCTTTCAATGAGGAAATAGGGACATTTCTTTGAATAAAACCTTTATAATCATTTCCAGGAATAAAACAAATTTCCTGACTATCTTGTTTAGATGATATTCTTAAATTCGCTTCTTTAGCAATGCTCCTTACATAGTCTTTACTAGCAAGCTCACCAATTGGAAACAGAGTCTTAGAAAGAACAAGAGGAGATATGTTATGTAAGAAGTAAGATTGATCCTTAGAAAGATCTACTGATCTAGATAAAAAATATTTTCCATCTTTATTTATAATTCTTGCATAATGCCCAGTAGCAACAAAATCTGCATTAAATTCTGCAAGCTTTTCATATAAAAGTCCAAATTTTATTTTTTTATTACACATTACACAAGGATTAGGGGTTAAACCTAATTTAAAAGAAGAAACAAAATACTCAACAATATCTTGCTTAAAATCATCTTTAAAATTTAAAACATAAAAAGGTATATCTAATGCATCACAAACACTTCTAGCATCCTCAACCCCTTCAATAGAGCAACATTTATTATCTTTTTCAGATAGATGACCAGAAGAAATTACAGAGTCTTCTGTCCAGAATTTCATGTTAACACCAATAAGGTTATAACCCCGTTGCTTTAATAGATATGCAGCAACAGAGCTATCAACACCACCTGACATAGCAACAATAACAGTTTTCTTTTTATTATCTTTGAAACTTTTTTGCATATAATATAGCGATTATATCATTCCATGCTCAATTTTATATAACCTTTCGATCTCAGAAACATTGGTAGTATCAAAGGCAGATTTATCGTTACGATAGCTAATAATTCTAGGAAATCTTAAGGCGAATCCCAGTTTGTCACTAGAAGCACCAGCAGTATGAATAGGACTTTTAGTTATTTCATCAGATCTAACAGTAATAACAATTTCTGGCTTGACCCATACATCTGGGGACAAACTTTCATTAACATAATAATTATATGGTTTATCTAATACCATAAATTCATCCATTTTCAATTTTAAAATTGGTAAATCTTCATTTTTAAAACCACTTCCAACTTTACAAATACTTTCAAATCTGTCTTTTTCTTTGTTATAAACACCTACCAGTATTGCCCCAACTCCAAATTTTGCCCTAAAACCACCACCCGCATAATATCCCAATATTACTACATCTATAGTATCTACAACACCTTTTAAATATCCTCTCTTAAGCTTCATCCAATCAAAATTTCTGACACCAGGGGTATAAATACTATCAGGAGATTTCAAAACTAAACCTTCAAGCCCTTTTTCGATCATAGATTCAAAATATTCATAAAGTACCTCAGGATTGTCAAAGAGGTAATTTTCAATAACACTTATATTAGTTTTATCATTACTACAAGAACTAAACATCTTATACAATATATCTAATCTTTCTTTAAGGGGTACATCAATTAACGATTTACTGTTATAAAACATAACATCAAAAACGAAAACCTTTATGGGAATATCCTGCTGAAAAAAACTAACTTCATACTTTCTTTTCCTCTTAATAGTCTCTTGGAAAGTTAATAACTTATTATTACTAGGGTTGAACCCAACTATTTCAGAATCTAAAATTACACCACCATTTAATTGCATTTTTTTTAAATTATCTACTAGATCAGGAAACATATCAGTAATGTTTTCAAGATTTCTACTAAAAAGATAAATCTCTTTAGAGGGCGTAATATGTATCTGACATCTCATTCCGTCTAATTTGGGCTGAGCAAAAACATGACCATATCTATTCAACGCATCATCAAAAGAAGAAGAGCGTTCAACTAATTTTGAAAAGATTGGAATACCAGGAACAATACCAAGGTTTTCCAAATCTTTAAAGTGAAATATAGCAATTTGGGCAACTTTTCCTAGATCAGAACATTTTGCGTATGCAGATTCAATGTTTTTCTTACTGGAGCGATCTTTACTAATTACACATGACAAGGCATCTAATATAGTTTTATTACTAAAACCTAACCTTAATTTTCCCAAAATCATTCGTATATAAAATTTCCCCTCTAAAGGAGTAAATTTTAACAACATTTCTTTTACTATATTAGACTTATTTTCCATAGAACTTTTTCCAGATATCTGAGTAATTTTTTTTAAAGAATTATATACCTCAGAAAAAAGAACCCCTTCTCCATCTTGTCCTTTTTTAAGAAATTCATATACCAAACCTAAATCCCCAAATTGAGTAACTAAATTTCTTATTTCTGTATCATTTTTCTCAAAAATATCACATAATATATGAATAAATGTTTTTTCCCCAAAGTTAAAAGTACTATTAATATATCCAGGATCAACTTTCCCATCCAATACATATATTAGTTTATCAATAGTATTTTCATCAACCTCCTTAAAAAGAGAACATAACTGAGATTGTATCTCTATTCTGGAAGATGTATTTTCAATATTAACAAAATAATTACAAAGTTTTTTAAAATTTAACATACCATATACAAATCAAGAAAATGTAATAAGGTTAGCCCAATCATGACCATATTTAACATCAACTTCAAGAGGAACATCTAATGGAAAATTATTTACCATAGCATCCTTAATACCTTCAATAATATCAGTATATTGAAATTTATCCTTAAAATTCTCAAATTCAAAAATTAGTTCATCATGTATTTGTAGTATCATTGAAACGTTAGAGTGATTCTTTAAAAACCTGGAAATTCTTCCCATGGCTATTTTTATAATATCAGCATTTGTACCTTGTACAGGCATATTTATAGCTTCTCTCATCATACGAGAGACATAACCATATCCTTCACTTTTTTCAAAATACCTTCTCCTTCCAAACAAGGTTTCAACATAAGAATTCTTATTAACTGAAATTTCTATATCTTTATAATAAGATTTTATACCAGGAAAATAGTTAAAATAATCCTCTATAAATTTTGAGGCCTCAGACCTAGATATGCCAAGCTGTTGAGATAACCCAAAAGAAGAAATTCCATATATTATTCCGAAATTAATTACTTTCGCAATCTGCCTATCTTTAGATGAAACATCTTTATACTTCTTACTAAAAATTAAGGAGGCAGTATAAGAATGTATATCAATTTTTTCATCAAAGGCTTTTTTTAAATTAACATCTTTAGAAAAATGAGCCATAATTCTTAATTCAATTTGAGAATAATCAAAAGAGAATAACATATTACCAACATCAGTAATAAATGCACCTCTAATGTATTTACCATAATCAGACTTCACAGGAATATTCTGTAAATTTGGATTAACAGAGGAAAGCCTTCCAGTCGTCGTTCCTGTAATATTGTAAGTAGTATGTAAACGATGATCATCGAAAACCAACTCTGAGAGACTTTTAGTATACGTAGATCTAAGTTTACTCAATTCTTTAAATTGAAGAACAAGACCAACAATAGGATAATCTGCTTCCAAATTTTTTAATGCATACTCATTAGTTGAAAAAACTCCATTTTTATTTTTCTTAATAGGAGCAGGTACCTTTAATTTTGTAAATAGTACCTCTCCTAACTGCTTAGTAGATGATATATTAAACTCTTCCCCTGCAATATCAAATATTTTTTTACTTATTTCATTTATTTTTTCTGAGAAATCATGATATAAACTATTAAGCATATTAAAATTAATCATAATCCCCTTTCGCTCCATTTCAAACAAAATCTGGATTAATGGCATATCTATTTCATAAAAAACCTTTTTCTGAGAAAAATCCCGATCAAATTTATGACTAAAATATTTATACAATAAATAGGTAAAGTGAGCATCACTACAAGAATAATCTGACAGAGATTTGGTATCTAATTCATGTATTGTTTTCTTAAAATTATTAGTTAGCTCCTCGTATGAAAGCATTCTAAAATTAAAAATTTCAGATACCAAAGTTTTCAGGCTTGTACTAGGAAAATTCAAAAGCCTTGAAGCAACTTGAGTATCAAAATATAAACCCTTTACTGAAATACCAATATTAATCAATGAGTGTAGGTCAAATTTTAAGTTATGACCAATCTTTTTAATATTTTCATTAGAAAATATATTTACTAACTCCTTGAAAGCATTGGATTTTAATATGTCATTATCAGTCAATAATATATAAAATGCTTCTTTTTCATTAATAGCAATAGATATACCCACACATACTGATTTCATTATATCTAAACCATCTGTTTCTGTATCAAAAGCAATTTCATTTACAGATTTTATCCGTTCAACTAATCTGTTTAATTTATCCTCTGTATCAATTAAATTTTTATCGAAATTATGTTCCATAACACTATTTTGAGTTAACATATTACTAGGTAATTCTGGAAAGAATTTATTAACTAAACTTTTAAATTGATATTCAGATAATTTTGCAACAACCTTGTTTTTATCAAAATTAATACAAAGGTCAGTTAACAAAAGTGAAGGAAATTCAATGTCACTAAATAAGGTTGATAATTTCTTTGAAGTAAAGGCTAAATCTCTCCCATTCTCAAGTTTTTTTGCCAATGCAGGTTTAATTTTATCAATATTATTGTATATATCTCCAAGACTTCCAAAGTTTAAAATTAAATCCTTTGCAGATTTATCACCTATACCAGTAATCCCTGGAATATTGTCTGAAGGGTCCCCCCTCAATCCTTTATAATCAATTAAATACCCCTTAGGAAATCCCAAAAAATCTTTAATATTATCAAGATTAATTTCTATTGAAGAAGAAAACGATTTACCTGGAAGTATAACTGAAACATTGCTATCAACTAACTGAAGGAGATCTCTATCTCCCGTTACTATAAAAATATTAATACCTTCATTTTTAAATTTATTTACAAGGGAAGCAATAATATCATCTGCTTCAAATCCAGGAAATTCAAAGGCACGAATATCAAATGCTTTCAATATATCCTTGACATATCCAAATTGAATTTTTAAATCTTCTGGGGGAGCTTGTCTATTAGCCTTATATAAAGGATATTCTTTTTTCCTAAATAGTTCTTTGTCTGAAACATCAAAAGCGCAAGCTATATAATCAGGAGAAAATTTATCTAAAATATTAAATAATATTGTAAAAAATCCATAAGCTGCATTTACTAAACGACCATTTGACGTTAATGGAGAAATTGCATGATATGACCTAAATATAATAGAATGAGAATCGATTAAAAATAATTTTTTCCTACTTTTATCCAGTCGTTTTTCCTGATTCATTTATAAAACCGTTGACTAAAACTTCAAATTCCTCACCTTCTAACACTTCTTTTTCAATCAATGCATTCGCAAGAGCATCTAATATATTTTTATGTTGTTGCAAAATTTCAAGAGCCTTTTTATAACAACTATTAATCATTTTAGCCACCTCAACATCAATCTTATAAGCAGTTTTATCACTATAATTTTTATCAACAATTCCATAAGAAGAAGACTCTTCATCATTTCCATATTGAACTGGACCAAGTTCATCACTCATACCAAACTGTGTAATCATGTTACGTGTCATTTCGGAAGCTTTTTTAAGGTCATCAGATGCACCATTAGTAATATCATTAAATTGTATTTTCTCAGCAGCTCTTCCTCCTAACATATGAGTTATAAGGGTAATAAATTTAGTCTTTGTATATAACTTATTTTCCTGAGAAGGTAGATACATAGTAGCACCGCCAGACATACCCCTAGGAACAATAGATATACGATGTACAGGATCAGATTCTGGTAAAAATTTTGAGACTAAAGCATGTCCAGATTCATGATAAGCAACAACTTGTTTTTCATGATCAGATCTTACTCTTTTCTTTTCAGGACCCATAACAACCTTGGTTGCTGCCTCTTCAATTTCCAATTCAGAAACATAAGGTTTATTGGTTTTTGCCGCAATGATTGTTGCTTCATTTAACATATTTTCTAGATCAGCACCAGAAAAACCAATTGTCCTTTTCGCAATTTTATCAAAATTAATATCACCAGACATTTTTTTATTTTTAGCATGTAATAACAAAATATCTTTTCTTTCTTCTAAATCAGGGAGATCTAAAGTTATCGTCCTGTCAAACCTACCAGGACGTAATATTGCAGGATCAAGTACATCAGGTCTATTTGTAGCGGCAATAACAATTACATTTGTTGTACTATCAAATCCATCCATCTCTACTAATATTTGATTTAGAGTCTGTTCTGTATGGGTAGAAGTAAATGAAACTCCTCTTTTTCTTGCAACTGCATCAATTTCATCAATAAATATAATAGAAGGAGCCGTCTTCCTTGCCTTCATAAATAAATCTCTAACTCTTGATGCACCTGCACCGACAAGCATCTCTTCAAATTCAGACCCTGAAGTAGAAAAGAATGGGACACCACTCTCCCCAGCAATAGCTTTGGCGAGCAATGTTTTTCCTGTACCAGGCAATCCTACAAAGAGTACCCCCTTAGGTATACGTGCCCCTAGGTTTGTATACTTTTTAGGATTTTTTAAAAAGTCTACGATTTCAAAAACTTCTTCCTTTGCTTCTTTTGCACCAGCAACACCCCCAAAAGTAACAGATTGTTTTTTCCCTATAAACAATCTAGCTCTAGACTCTCCCATGGAAAATATTCCACCAGATCCCGCAGATCTAAACTGCCTTACCATATACCAAGTAGATACTATTATGACTATTATAAATAAGAGTGTCAGTATATCACTAAAATTAAATATTGATCTTGGTGCAACTGAAATATTAGGATAATTTGCTAAATTAATTCCACTAGCAGTAAATTCATCAACAGGATTGGTAGGTGTACCTAGATTTGCATATATTTTTGAACCTTTATTTAAAACTGCAGTAGCATAATTAGGATAAATTACTACGCTTTTAACTTTATTATTTTTTATATCTTGTATTAATGTGCTTAAAGGGACGCTTGTACCATTATTAAAACTAGGCATAAAAAGGTATAAGAGAGAAAATAAGACTAATAGTATAATAAAGACCCAAAACCCATTTAGTCCCCCACGATGATTATTTTTAGAATGATTTTTTTTGTTGTTATACATATTTTTTATCAATTTAAATATAATAGCGACGACAGGAATCGAACCTGTGACCTAAGGCTTATGAGTCCTTTGCTCTACCTACTGAGCTACATCGCCCTAAAATAAAAGAGAATTCAAAGAACAAATAATTCAAAATTGTGGGGGTTGGATTCGAACCAACGACCTTCAGGTTATGGGCCTGACAAGCTACCACTGCTCTACCCCACGAAGCCAGCAATGATAAATAATACAATAAATATGCATTATAGTCAATTCAAACTGCTTATTGATATTTAAGTCTAACATTGAAAAATTAAAGTTTTTTTAAAACAGTAATTTCAACCAACTTAATAAAGATGGTCTATTATGCACAACAGAAACCTGATTAGAGTTTCCATTTGAATTATTAACATTAACAAACGAGTCTCCTGAATTCGCAGGAAGGACAATTTCAGTAGAATTTTTACCTTTTACTAGATTGAGATCAGAACTAGAAACATTTTCTTTATAATAATTACTATTATAGTATTGATATTCACTCTTTAATTTACTATTATTAGATTTCACCTGAGAAACTAAGGCATAGATTTTAGTAATTTCTTTTTTAACAGAAACATAATGATTATATGTAGAGAAGAGGTTAAACAATAGAATAGCTAAAAAGAACAATGTTATAATTGTTATAAGGTAGTAACCCAAATTATCTTTTTCTTTATTTATAGCCATTAATTTAATTAATATACTACAATATTTATATTGACAAATACAACTACAAATGATAGTATATGTAAATATATAAATACATTATAAGACAAATGTTTATGAGGGAGATTGTAAATAAATTTACAGAAGAACTAAAGTCTTCGGGAAAATCAATACATACAATAATAGCCTATAAAAAAGACATTGAGCAATTATTGGAATATTTTTACCAAAATGGAATTAAAGATTTTAGTGAAGTAACTGAGGACAACTTAAGAGACTACTTTAAAAGTACAAGTCAAAACAATTCTTTGTCAGTAAAAACGGTGTCAAGAAAATTAAATAGTGCAAGAACATTTTTTAAATATTTAGAGAATTCAAATATCATAAAAGAAAACCCGGCCAGTTCTATATCACACCCTAAAATAGAAACAAATAGCCCAAGAATATTATCTGAAATAGAATATAGGGCATTAAGAGATACTGCAAGGTCTGATGCAAGAACATTCATTATTATTGAACTACTACTTCAAACAGGAATAAGGATAGGAGAACTATGTAGGATTAAGATGGAGGACATTCAGCTAGACTCTAAAAATCCAACATTGAAAATAACCTCCTATGCATCAAATCCAGAAAGAGTAATACCTCTAAATCAATCTGCAGTTAAGGTATTACAACAATATTTAGAAATTAGACCAAAGAATGCAAAAACAGAAGAGTTATTTATTACAAAAAATGGAAATCCCCTACTTGTTAGAAATGTGAGGTCAACAATAGACAATATGTTTAGGAAATCAGGGATAGAAAAGGCAAAAGTAAATGATTTAAGGAATACGTTTATAGCCCATCACCTATCTAAAGGAACAAATATATTTCAACTATCTAAAATCATAGGACATAAAAGAATATCTACAACAGAAAAATATATAGGGAAGATAAAGATGGGTACAGAGAAACTAATACCACTTGCAGAGTTATAATTTCCACCAAATTAAACCTTATTACCACATTTAAATTCAAGAAACTCTTACATTTTCAGATACGTGAGCACTAATTAGTTGGGGTATTAATGGATAGCCACAACTTAATATAAATTAATTCTAAAAAACATTCTTAGATACTAAAACATCCTAGTAAATTTAGTTAATGAACATTATCTATTTGCTATGACATTTTAGTACAACAAACAAAGGGAATTCACTGGGCACAGATGGACTCGAACCATCGACCTCCGCTTTATAAGAACGATGCTCTAACCAGCTGAGCTATGTGCCCTTAACAATTAATTATACAATAGATGCCTGATGTTATCACACCAGTATAAACCAAATCAATATTTACTTCTGTGCTAGTATATCACCATACTGAGCAGGCCTTGCTGTATTTTTTATCTCTCCCCTAGCCTTTATTTCTGCCTCAACATCATTCACATCCTTTCCATACTTAAGCCTTGAAAGTCTTATAATCGCATTACATACATCGGAATCCGATGGCATATCTGTCATTACTGTCTGCATTGAAAAAGGTTGTTGAACCTCTCCTTTAGATATTGTTTTAACATAGGTGTTTCTATTCTCAAGATTAATCAAATCCTTTTGATTGAATACAGGTTCAAATTCCTTCTCTAAGAATTCTGCATCAGATACACCAACTTTAAAACTTATCAAAGTACCAACGTTTCCAAAAACAGCATTTTTTACCTCTTCCGTCATTTGAGCAATATACTGGTTAGCAACTGTCAAGTTCAATTTGTACTTTCGAGCTTCAGATAAAATTTGTGCAAAATCCTCTGTTGCAAAATTTTGAAATTCATCAACATAAAGATAAAAATCTTTACGCTGGGATTCTGGAATATTAGATCTAGACATTGCAGCTGATAATATCTTTGGTACTAACAGTAACCCAAGAAATTGAGAATTTTCTTCTCCAATTTGTCCCTTGTCAAGATCTACAATTAAAATTTTCTGATTATCCATAACATCTCTCATACTAAAAGAAGATTTACTTTGCCCAAGAATATTCCTCATTAATTGGTTAATTACAAATCTATCAAATTTAGACGCAAAGTAACCCAAGGTTTCTGATTTATGATAATCAGTAGTTTGAGCAATCTCTTCTGTCCAATATTTTTTTACCATATCATCTTTAATATATGGCAACATTTCATCAATAAAACCTTTATCTAAAAGCACTAATCTTAAAACTTCAATAAGTGTATTGCCCGGCTTAGACATTGCAGTTAACATACAATTCCTTACTGCCCTCTCCAACCTAGGACCAGTAATACCCTGTTTATTAGGGTCAAACATTTTCTCAAGCATGTGGTAAAAAGAATTTACAATTAAATGTTTATCCTGTTCTGAATAATATTCCATTATATTAAGACCCAAAGGCCTTTCAAAATCAGCTGCATTAAAATAAATAACGTCTTCAGCTCTAGATGCAGGAATCCTTTCTAATACATTTTTTGCTGATTGTCCATGAGGATCAAGAAAAGCAACGCCTTTTCCTTCCTTAATATCTTGTAAAACCAAAGACTCCAATAATGTAGATTTACCTGTACCTGTCCTTCCTACTATATACATATGTCTCCTTCGATCATCATCAGCAATATATACGGGTCTAACATTTCCTCTATATATACCATTACCAAGGAAAAGCCCCTCAAAAGGTACTCCACTTGGAACTGGAGCTTTCTTAGCCATTAACCATTTTATATGAGGAGTTTGGACATTCTTATTAGGAAAGTGGTACAAACTGGCAAGTTCCATAGTGTTTAATATCAATGCTTTTCCAAACATCCAATCAAATAAATCTGGAGAATCTAAAAGAAAACCTGTTGCAAAATCTTTTTTTTGAAAAGATTTCAAATTTATTTTTTTTAATTTATTAAGGTATGGATCATTAAATTGGGAAAAACTTTGCACCATATTATCTAATATTGATTTTGCTCTTCCTTTCTCCCCACTAACAACTACAAGTCTAATAGAAGCATAAAATCCAATTTTTTGAGTTTTCTCTTCAATTTTTTTGTTAATATATTCCTTCGTACTACTTATAGACTTCGGAGCTTCATCCTTTTTGGGAGAAGATGGTTTAGTAAAATTATTAGCTTTTTTAACCCAAACATCAGAAGCAGGAGATAAAACAATCTGAAAGGCAGCATATTCATTAGCGTTTAATCTGCTTACTACACTCGTAATATTCGACAGTGTATCTACTTTCATCTCTTCAGAATAAACTTTAATTGGGAAATAGGATTTCTTTGAAAAACCAAGTTTAGCAAATTCTACATACCCTGGATTCTTAAAAATGTCAGTTTTTTCTGTACGTAAAACTTCTGCAACAGGATATGCTGCATGAATCTGCTTTTCTACAAGGTCAGCAAAGTCTTCATTACATGTCACATAAAAACCTATTACTTCTGCAGTGGCCATAATTTCAATGGAAAAAAATTGGAAGTTCCCCATTAGTTTTTCCATAAATGAGCCACCATTAATACCAGACAAACTTGAAAACATTTGCTCTGCGGCTGAAATTTCAATTTCATTATCCATAGGTATAGTAACCTCAAAAGTTACAGAGTTCTTTTTATTCTTTATAAAATTGGAAATTTTAATTTCTCTAAACACAAAGAATAAAACTACACTCACAACTATAAAAACAAACGCAAGTACTGAAAGAATAATACCCAGGTCAATAAAAACAGTCCCTAAAACAGAAAAATTTAAATTTATATTTGATAGATTAATAGGATGTAAGTACATGAAATAAATTATACTCTAATTTTCTAATAAATATTAGGCTGCTAACAATTTTTTTGCCAACTCACTCCAATACCCAGTAGTATTTGGATATGGAGTTTCTGCTGGTTTATAAAAACTACCATCAAAAGGAACTGTACTCTTAGGATTACTTACTACATCTGGATTATTGTTGGGCATGGGATGAACATTATTACTAATAGGAGCATTTGGTCCTTCATACAGAGAAGTACTACTAACCCCTCCTGGAGAAACCTCATTACCTCCATATATTGAATTTGTTAATGTCTCAGACATAAGTAATGCATATTATAGGACAAAAGTGGGTATTATGCAAATAACCCATATTTAAATTTTACCTTTATTACGCCTATTTATTTCATATTCCATTTCTTTGTTAGCAGTTAATCTTTTTTCTTTATCTCTCTTGTCATACTTTTTTAAACCTTTTACAATAGCAATTTCAACTTTAATTTTATTTTTTAGCAAGAAAATCTTAGTTGGAACTATAGTTAAACCCTCTGCTTTACTCGCCTTATATAATTCTCTTATTTCATATTTATTTAGTAAAAGCCGTCTTTTACGATTTGGATTGTAACGAAAACTCTTGTCCATCCCCATTATTGGAGGAATATACATATGTACAATAGAAACCTCATTTTCAGTTACAGACACAAAACTATCAACAATGCTGACATTGGAATTCTTTATAGATTTAACTTCATACCCAAAAAGTACAATACCCGCTACATACTTCTCTTTTATAGAATAATCATGAGATATTTTCTTGTTATAAGAAAAAACCTTCATAAACTTACCCTTATAATTTTAGTACCAGAAACAAGATATAAAGTATTTCCATTTGACGATATATCCATATATGTTATATGAGAAAAAATTTTACTATCACTTCCAAAATATACATACTGTTTTACAAACTTATAATCAATTGTATTCGTAGCATTAATTGCAGGTTTCTGTAGAACTACAACCCGCTCATGGGAAGGATCAACAACAAAAAGGTCATTAGTATACATATTATCATATATATATGATACTTCTCCTAAAGGGTATTCCATAGCCTCTTGGTTAGTGATATTAAATGGAGTCAATTGGTTTGCATAAAACCTTTCTATGCTACCTGAAGAATCTACCACAAAAATATTTCCATCAACTGCAAAAGATTTTGATCCTTTTAAAACAGGAGAAGTGAAATCTTTAGAAACCCTATATCCATTACTTTGGTTTGCTATATACATAGTTCCTGAAGAAGGATCAAGCATGTAAATGTTACCAAGGAAAGATTTAATATATTTTACAGAAGCAATAGGGTTTGTTAGGTTTTGTAGGCTACCAGAGGAGCTAACTTTATAAAGACCATTATTTACATCATACAAAAACATTGAAGAGTCTGTAACAGAATAGGTTATATATTGAGGAATTGAAATTCCACTTTTAAGAGATTCAAATATAGAAGGATTAGAAGGACTTGAATTCGATAATGAAAACACATATTGAGAAGATGGAGAAGTTATATATATATTTCCTCCTAAATCAAGAATAGAAGAAATGTTTGACCCAGGATAAAATATTGAAATATCAGATAGTATCTGAACATTACTCATAGGAGTAATATCGTTTATTGTATAATAAACATTATTTATCTGTCTTCTTAAATTTTCTATTTCAGAATTATTAATATTTAGTGACAATGCCTCTGAAATAAGAGATTCATCCTTGTTTATAATAGAATCTTTTTCCGATATTGAATTTACAATATTTAATTTCGATAAATCTGAAGATAATTGTGATTGTATACTCTGGAATTTTAATTTTTCTAAATTTATATTATTTTTTTTAATAAAATGAGCTCTACTTAAAAAAAAAATATTATTATAAGTACAAAGACAATAATGCCTAAAACAGTATATTTTTCTTTACGAAAAATATTGAAATCTTTAGCAATATTATTTTTATACTCCCTAGATTTATTTTTATTAGAAATATACATGATTGTATTATATACAAGACTAATAAAAGAATACAAAACAACAAAAATAGATTTTAAGATTGCCTTCCAATTAACCCTCTTAACATAGTTCCAAAAAGAATACATAACATTGGAAGACCCTTTATGAACTCCAGATACTACCTTTTTAGAAAAATCACTAAACTTATTACCGAAATCAAACTCCTTAATTTTATCGGCTATAATATTATTTTGTATTAAATTATCATTTATATTCCCAGAATAATCTTCTTTATTAAATGATTCTGATTTTAAAACAGTATCCTCTACTTCTTTATTTGTGTCAAAAACATCTAAAATAATAAAACTTACATCTCCTCTTTTTGATCCAACCTCTAACTTTCCTAACTGCTTTTGATCCAAATTCAGAATACTTTTCCACCTAGATTCATCTATATACAACGAACAATGTGGAGTCGCTAAGATGAAACTATCATTAGCCTTTAAAAAACCACTTGCTGTAGCAACAATATTATTACCTGATGTAAGTAGATGATCAGAGAGATTCATTAACTTTCCATCCCTAAAAAGCAAAATCAAAGAGGTTCCAATTCTTGCCATATAACCGACATCACCCCATACAATAAAACAGGTAACATTAAAATCAATGTCTCCTTCAACATTTGCCTCAATTATTGATTTCTGCAAGTTATTATAAGCAAAGTTAAGAGAAGAATCTAATACATTTAGAACACTAGAAACGGTATTAGTAAAGTACGTAGATTCTAAATCATCTAAAAATGAGTCTAAATATTTATTAGAATCAAAACCTTGTGGACCAGAAACATCAACTGCAGAGAAAAGTTTTCCTCTAAACTCTATTAAACTCTCATCTTGGGGTAGATGTAAATAAACATGAGAAAAGACATTCTTATCTATATTCTTGTCTATATAACTTTTTGGATGTATATCTAGCCTACCCATAGATTAAATTATGATATCACAAGTAAGGGATGCTTTGTACACCTTCATTAAATATTATTATAAAACTCTATTACTCAAAAGTACATTCTCATAATTGGTTAATTGTTACTTGCTGAGAATTATCACTTGAATATATCTGGGTACCATTAGCATAAATACTAAAACCAGAGGTAGGAGTAATATTATAACTAGAAATAGCCCCCCCCATAATACCAACTCTAATATTTACATTTGGACTCTGATAATTAGAAATTGATGTACCTGGATAATATGCTGATAAAATTTGAGTATAACTTTGACCGGCTAATGCCCTACCTTCTGCACCACACTGGCTAAGACCAAGCCTAAACCCATTGGCAAGAGAGTTAAGTTGAAAACCATTGGTAGTATTTCCTGTAATTGTATAAAGAGCAAAATAATTACTAACAGTTAATTCTGAATTATTATTAGGATTTTGGCCTATTGTGTAATTTAATGATGGAATTTGAATATAGTATCCATATGGGGTAACTGTATTATATACAAATGCAAAATCTTGGGCATCTAATGAATAGGTAGTCCCACTTTGATTAGTAAATGTAACTGTTGTATTTTCTGAAGCAACAGGACCAGTACTATTTACATCAGTACTAATACTTTCAATATTTGAAGGAGAAGCAATATCATAAGCAGAAGGAGCTTCCCACCATGCATTAGATAAATTTGATAGTTTTGTAGCAGTAGAATCAGAACTATTTTCAAAATAATTAGTATCGTTTATAATAATTGCAATTTGACTAGGGGTCAATGTTACGTTATTAAACCAAGCATAATTAAAATCTTCTGTACCATTACACGCAGAATTATAATTTTCAGTACTAGAACTATCCGCTCCTGACTGTAAATATGGAGCATTACCACCCCAAACTTCAGAATCTGACAAATTATATCCACCATTAGATGCAGCATATACACTATCAATAATTCCTCCATTATAAGTTAAAATATCTCCTGAGGTATTTGATACTGCATTTTCCCAATTACAATAATTACTCTGAATACATTCTTCATTTTTAGAATATCCTACGTAACTTTGATCAACAGTACCATTTTGTAAATCATAATTTTCATTTGAAAATTCTCCCATATGGTACAGGGCATATGTTCTTGCTGCTATAACTTGGGCATCTAATGCACTAGGTTGCCAACTAGAAGGCATCTCCCCTAGTCCCTGTAGATAGTTCTCCAAAGGTAAGATATTAATAAATTGGGCATTTGTGTCTGCCCTAATTTCATCGGAACCTAAATACGAGACATTATTAACTGAAATCGGTGAATCAATATTTTGAGGATTTATATCAATTGGACCAGAAATATTATTAAATGTTTGACTTCCTACAGAGATGGAAAAGGTACCACAAGAAGAATTACAACTATCAGATACAATATATGGGGAGGAAGAACTACTAGTACTATCAGTATTACTAGCACTGCCAGAACTACTAGTACCACCAGTATTACTAGCACTGCTAGAACTACTAGTACTACCAGTAGAAATATTTGTATTAGAAGCGTTAACTTGCGATTGTACCTGAGAAACAGACTCTACTGTTGTCACTTGAGGGGTAGGAGAAGAATTTACACTACTTGCAGCAAGTTTTTCTTGTTGAAGTTGATTAATTTTTTGAGCAATTCCCTGCTGTAATCCAGCTATATTACTAATACTACTATTAGTATATGCAATATCATTATTGATACTACCAACCTGAGTATTATAGTAAGCAAGATCATTTTGTAATTTTAAACTTTGTGACTTTTGGAAAGCCAACTCGTTTTGAATGTTAACTATTTCAGAATTTGTAGCAATTATTTTATTTTTTATAGTATTAAGCAAAGATTGATTTTCTCCCCAACTTATAGCAAAAGTAGAAAATTCAGAAGAAGAGAAAAATAATTCAAATGGATTTTCCTGAGTATTCATATATAGTAAATCAAAAGCATGATTTTTTTTGTTCTCCAAATTATTTAAAGAAGATTTGTAATTGGCCAAAGAAGAGCCGAGACTAGAAAGTAATGATTTTATAGCATCTAAAGTATTTCCTTCTTGAGAAATTAACGAATTTATAGAATTTAGTGAATTCAGATCATTATTTTTTCTTGCATCAAGACTATTTATCTGTGATTCAAGTTGTTGATTCTGAGACTGTAGGGCATTAATACTGTTTTGAATATCTTGTACTGATTGAGCAGATACAGAAGAAATAACCCCACCGTTTACAATACCAATAAATATAAGGAACATTATTGTCAATATTTGAATAAAAATCTTATTTTGAGACATATATATTTATACCAAATCCTTAAACAAATCGTGACAAGTAAATAAAAAAATTTGATTAAAAGATGAGAAATATCTTAATAGGCCCTTTGCAGTATCTAACCTATCTTTATCAAAATTTACAAAAGGGTCATCTAATAACATTATAGATTTTCTCCCTTTTAATACGACATTTAGTATTGAAAGCCTAGCCAACATATATACTTGATCAAGTAAACCTGCAGATAGGTTATCTTGAGTATTTATAAAACTTTTTTTATTTTTATCAAAAATTGAAAAGTATCTATTATCAGAAATTTTTAGACTAGAATATTTATCATTTGTCATCTTACTAATCCAATCCGACCCAAGTTTATTAAAATCATCAGATAAATCATTGAAAACATCATCTTTGGATTTTTTTAGATTTTCTAAGACTATCTGCATTACAGAAAGTTGCATATCGTAAAAATTCTTCTGTTCTTTAAGGGAAGATAGTCTATCTTCCATTTCGATAATTCCCTCTTCTGATATAGAAGAATCAGATACCCTTGTATTATCTGCAAGTATTTCATCTTCAATATCAAATTTATTCATCTCTAAATCACTAAGCTCCAATTGTTTTTTTCTTAAAACCATAGGGTCCGTAGTAGAAAATGATTTAATATCATCAGTAAGCTCATAATCCAAACTCTTCTTTTGGACAAAAAGGTCTGCCTGTTTTTCTTCTAATGAATCAATTGTTTCTTCTCCAAGTAGACCTTTCATGGTTGCCTCACCTTTTAATAATTCTTCCTTATTGGAGAGTAGAATAGATTTTTGCTTAAATAATTCAGAAACAGAAGAAATTGCTAACGAGCTTAATATTGAATTAATACGACCTGAAGCTTTTTGAATCTCGTTTTCAATTTCAATAATCCTATCTTCATCAGGGTTATGAAATTTTTCAAGTTTATGAAAATATACATAATTCAAATATAACCCGATAAATACAACATCGATAAGGAGTGCTGCAAAAATTAAAAATCCAAAGAAAGAAGTAACAATTGTAACTGCAAGAAGAACAATACTAATAAATACTACTATCCTAGGATTTTTACGAATAGGAGTAATATGCAGATCTTCAATATGTTTTTTCCTATCTTTTAATATATCTAAATCTTTTTTTCGTAAATTTATTTCCGACTGTAGGGCTAATATTTCCTGTCCTGATCTATCTAGTTTATTCAGAAAATCTTCATTGTGTATATTTTTTATTTTTTTTAATTTTTCATCTAAATCATAAACCCTATTAATTTTAAACTCCATATCTTTTAATTCCTTATCTATCCTTGATTTTTTTTCATTAACTTCTTTCAATTTATTTGAATTTGAGATAAATAATTCTAAAGATTTCATTTCTTGCTCTATTTTTTTTAATTTTTCATCCCTTTGGTTAATTTCAGATTTTTTATTCTCCACTTTTTTATATTCTTCACGAGCTTTTTCTAAGTTAACCTCTAAGTCCTTTATCTCATTATCAATTTTTTTTAAAATACCAACATTTTTTGAAACATGATACATACCAAGCTGTATATCCTGTATTTTTTTCTCAAGCATAGAAATAACATCTACAACATTTCTAGAATTACCAAGGTTCTCCACAGACAAAATGTTTAAAATCTGCTTTTGTAAATTTTCAAAATTAGACTGAATAGAAGAAATATCTCTTTGCCCAATACAAGCCAATTTAAGAAAAAGTTCTTTTTGAATACCTAATGCATTAGAAATAAAAGTCTTGTAATCATCAACATTGGAATTACCAACAAATTTAGTTTTTTTTGAATTAAAGTCCTTAGATAAAATATATTCTTTATTTTCATATATGAAGGTAAGTTCTATCTCGGGGTATAAATTCTCACCCCAGGGTTTTAAACTCTCAAGATATGTTTTATTAACTTTTTCAGGATCATCAAACAATGCCGATATTATTGCTAAATATAAAGTAGTCTTACCACTTTCATTAGGGCCATAAACTACATTGATACCCTCTTTAAAAGAAAATTCCTTGCTATTAATTTGCCTAAAATTTTTTATTTTAATATTCTTTAGAATCATATAACATCATCATTTCCAGAAAGTAGAGCAATGCCCATCTCAAGTGCCCTAGAGTATTTTTCTTTCTCATCTTGGGAAGAAGCCTTATTAATTAAATCAGATAACCTTTCATAATATATTTTCTCAATTGAAGAAAAATTGTTAGAAAAACTATTTGGAGACAAAATAAAGCTACTATGATCTTCTATTATTAAGTAATAAAATAAAGAGAGTAGCTCTTCTTTTAATTTAGAAAAATTAAATCCTATCAATTCTCCCTTTTTAGTACCCCAAAGATCAACCTTTCTAATCAAATTTTCATCAGACCCCGTTTTAATTTTTTGAATTAAATCAGTAATCTTGGTTATACCAGAAATATCTATTTTAACTTCATCAAATCTCCTCTCTCCTATATGAATAGGTTCAAATTTTGCATTTTCTCCTAAACAACCATAAATAATAAATCCAGAATTAATTTGATCTTTATCAATTAATTCTGGAGATCCACTATAAAAACATGGAACATTCGACTGCACCTTATAATAATTATGCCAATGTCCCAAGGCAATATAATCTGCAAAGGATGAGTCTATATCGGAAATTAATATTGGGCTATCATTTTTGTCAGATTTACCCTCAATTTGTAATGATCCATGAGCTAAAATTATGTGGGAATTAACACTACTATCTTTTTGAAAACCAAGTATAGGAGAAGATTTACCAGGATTACAATTCCCATAGATAGCAAGAGAAAAGTCTTCAAATATGAATTTTTTAGTCAATTTATCTATAAATACAAATACGTTGTTTTTTTCAGTAAATACACTATGTTTAGTGTATAAAGAATTTTCCAAGCTACTATCATGGGTCCCAGGTAGTATAACTATTTTAATATTTTTAGCATTTAAAACGTCAACAAAATCCATAAATTTAGCAATTAAGAAGGAGGATGGGTTTTCATTATCAAAAAGATCACCAGAAATAAAAACAAAATCAACCTTTTTATCAACAGCAACGGAAGCAATCTTCATCATAATATCAATTAAATGTGATTGCGCTTTGTGAGCAATATCCTTCAAATACTTATATTTTCTCCCCAGATGAATATCTGCAGTATGTATAAATCTAATTTCACGCATAATTACCTCATTATAACAAACTATTGACAAAGACAAAATTGAGATATACAATATTAGCAGATTAAACAATCATCTGATAACAAGGAGGTGAGTTTTATGGCAATAACAAGATGGAATCCTTGGATTTTTCCAAGATGGATTGATGAAGACGAGACAGAAATGTTTTTCAATACAGAAGATGGTGCACTAGATCTATATGAAGAAGATGACAATGTTGTAGTAAAAATGAAAGCACCTGGGTTTGCAAAAGAAGATCTGAATATAACAGTTGTAGGAGATAACCTTACAATTAAAGCTGAAAAAAAAGAAGAGAAAGAGGAAAAAGGAAAAAATAAAAAATATTATAGAAAAGAAATAAGAGAACAGTCATTAGCAAGATCAGTCACACTACCTTCTTCTGTAAAAAGTGCAGATGCAAAAGCTTCTTTCAAAGATGGAATATTAACTTTAACACTTCCAAAAGCAGAAGAGGCTAAACCAAAAGCAATTCAAATCAACTGATCAATTCAATAACAAACAAAAAAGGGGAGTTAATCCCCTTTTTTAGTATATGTCATAATAATATATGACAAATTATTAACTTGCAGGAGCTAATGTACATGTTCCACCACTACAATTTACTATCTTACTATTAAATATACTTCCTATACCTAATAAGCTTGATACCAATTCAACAATAAGATATGCTGCAGCAACAATAGCAATACCAATTACAGCATTTATAAGTCTACCTTGAGCAGCTTTCTTGCCTTCTTCCTCACCACCAGTTGTTACCCACTGAATTCCAGCAATAACAATCATTATGAAGAAGATTAATCCAACAACAGCAAATAATACATTTATAATAGTTGAAATAAGACTATTTGGATTTGTAGCTAATGTACTATTACAAACAGAAGTTCCATTACCTGTTGATAAATAATAAGGACAAGTATTTTGAGCAAATGCTGGAAGTGAAAATCCAAAAACAGCAACCAGAGCAATTAATACTCCCATAATCTTTAATATTGTACGTTTCATATTTTCCACCTCCTCAGATAAAGCCTATCATTATATCAAAAAATAAACAATATGTCCACATTGACCAATAAAAAATTACAAAACTAAGAACCACCTCCACCAATGTTATTCAATGAAAAGTGTAATGTAGTTCCATTTATAAAAGAAACAATATAACCATTAGGTATCAAATTACCTATAAACACAATTATTACATAAGCAAGAACAATTACAACAAAACCTATTACTGCAAAAGTTAACCCTTTATTTGCCTGCTCTTTTAATTCAGGATTCACCCCACTAAACAAATACTTAAAACCATTCACAAGAACCATAATAAACAAAGCTAGGCCAACCAGTGAGTATAAAAGACCAACTATTATAAAAACTACAGAAACTAAAGAAGTTAAATGTGCAGGATTTGTATTGTTCATAAATATCTAAATTATTGTAACTGACATGTACCAGTTGTTTTCACAATTGGACTTGAGAAAATAGAGCCCCCAACTCCAAATAAGTTTAAGATTAGTTCAAATATAAGGAATGAACCAGCAACAATTGCAATACCCACTATAGCGTGAATTAAACGATTCTGGGCATTACGTTTCCTCTCCTCATCTCCTCCAGAGACAACCCACTCTATCCCCGCAATAACAATCATAACAAAAAACAAAAGTCCAGCAACTGCAAACAGAACATTAACAATAGTGGAAATAGTGCTATTAATAGTTGAACAATTAGTTGGAATAGGAGGATTCAATGAAAAATTACATACACCATTGGAGCCCAAAGTCCCTCCTAATGCAGAACAGGGATCATTTGCTGCATAAACAAAGGGGTGTACAAAAAATATAATTGTAAAAATAAACAAAGG
>JAJZKG010000035.1 GCA_021809565.1 bacterium
CAGTAATCCAATTGCTTGCTGGTTGATTATTATTAGTTATGTAATCTGTAGAGTATGTCACTATATTTGTCCAGTCTGCTACACCAGCTTTATTTATAGACAGTGAACTAGCCCCATAATTAATAAAATCTACTAGGTCAGCTTCTGTGTTGCTTGATGAAAAGGAAGGATTAGCAGTTCTAATACCTTCTGTAAATACATTAGTTGAAAATAAATTTTCCACTATGCTGTTTTGAGGGAAAGATGTTTTAGAATAAATAATATAATTTCCATTTAATCCTCCTGTTACAAAAGATAATGATAAACCATTATTTACTGTTGCGGTATCACCAGAAGCTAAACTTGATATTACACTCCATTTTGAACTTAAAGTAGTCCCAGCAAAGTTATCATAAAAGTTGAATACAGTTGCTCCAGTATCATACTGCGCGTACGAGGTCTGGAAGCATCCAGATGCACAGTACAACTGCGGCGCATATCCTGTGTAACCAGAGGTAACTGGGGAGTTGTTTGGCAAAAAGTTCATGTATATTGTAAGTGTGTTTGCTCCGCCTGCCGCGCCAAGAGTATTACTTGCAAGATTCACCCATGCGACTGTGTTTGTTGCAGTTGATGAAGCGCCGCTTTCTATCCATGCATATAATGGTACATTTCCAGAGGTTCCTATCGGTGCACCTGCCGTAAACTCTATGTTGCTAAGATTTGCCATTTCGTTTGAGGAGTACGTAGAAGGATTAAAGTATATCATCTGCTGGAATCCGGAGGTTGTGGCGGAGCTTTGTTGATTTGAAAGAGTTATCGGTGCATAGTATATTTGACTACTGCTAGAACCACCACTACTTGATGTAGCTGAAAGAGTCACCTTCAAAGATACCGAACCAATTTTTATTATCTGTCCAGAAGCTGCCGGGGTATTATATTGCATCCAAAGATTCCCATTGAATGAAGTGCCTATTGCATTACTTGTAATAGGGCAGTAAAATCCTATCTGAAATGTTTCTCCATTATTTATAGTAACTGGTGAAACTGAATTGAAGGATGATGATAATGGCTGCGCTGTATTATTGAGGCATGCAGTTCCAGTCAGTGTAATTTGGCCTAAAGTTTCACCAATAGTCGCCATAAGTATTCCATTACTTGCAAGAATTGGTTTTGTGCAGAGGAACTGTGTCTGTGCGATGCAGCTTCCGTTTCCAGACAACGAACTGCTACCAAAAATTCCAAGTTCAAATAAAGATACAAGAACTATTGCAATAATTAGAATTGACCAGCCATAAGTCATTAAATACTCCATAGCCGACTGCGCTTTGAAGTGGTTTTTTATTAAATAGTTTATATAATATTTAATTTTGTTGTATTTATTTGAATCTTTAAGCATAACACTTCCCTTATTTAAGTAATTAATAATATAAAATATCAAAATTTAAATGTTTGTTTATTGTAAAACCGTTTATATTCATTACAGTTTATAATGACGTATGTATAATAAATTATTAGCAGTTTACTGTTTTAATAAAGCTAGATGAAAACGATGAAGGGTATTGTTCTTGCTTTTGGTTCTTTTGATTTATTTCATCCCGGTCATTTAAATTACTTAGAGTCCGCACAAAGATATGGAAGTAAGCTTATTGTCATAGTAGCAAGAGATGAAAGCATTAAAACAATTAAAGGAAGATCACCTATATTTAACGAAAAGGACAGAGTAAGAGTATTAAAAGCATTGAAAATAGTAGATAATGCAGTAATAGGCAAAAAACTTAGAACTCCAGAGGATAAATATAACATAATAAAAAAATACTTACCAGACGTTATTGCTTTTGGATATGATCAAAAAGTAGATGAAAAAAAACTAAAGAAATGGCTTAAAAAGAATAATATTAAAGCAAGAATAGTTAGAATTAAAGCTTATAATAAAAAAAAATACAAAAGTTCTATAATAAAAAATAAGTTAGGTATATAAAATATATTAAAAAAGATTAAAAAACAAAAAAGATATTTTTATACTCAGTTGTTCTGCTGTAACTCCTTTATTTTTTCAGCAACTCCCTTTGCTTCCTTATCTAGTTTTTCTTTGTATTCCTTTAGTATCTCTATCTTTTCTTCTTTTGTTAGGAAGTTTCGTATTCCAGTCCAGCTTTCACCTTCACAGCCGCATCCATTTCCATTCATACCTTTACAACCACATCCATTTCCATTCATATTCACACCATATATATGACATCTTATAAATAAACATATATTTAAATATATAGGTTATCCTATATATACATACATATAAAATAATAATATATGTTAAAATTACAGAAGAAAAAATGATAATTATGAGATGTGGAAATAGATGCGATATGCGAGGTCTTTTATCATTTCAGATACTTTGGCTTTTATCAAAAAAGCAGATGTATGGAGATGAAATAGCAGAAGAGATTAAAAAAAGACGTGGAGAAAAACCTAAAGCAGGCACAATTTATCCTGCTTTGAAGGAGCTTAAAGAAAATGGATTAATAAATGGGAAGAAGAATGGAAAGATTATAGTATATTATCTTACTGAAAAAGGAAGAAGCGATGTAAAAGAAGCTACAGCTTATTTTTATAGATCCTTTAAGGATATCTTAGAAGAAGAAAGCTCAAAAAAGTAATGAACCTTATTCTTTGAGATATAGAACAGATAAATATCTTAGTACACAAATCAGTATTGTTAGGAAGGAGTTATTTAAATTAGTTTGGTTAGATTAAAGTATTAAAATGTGCTTTGATGCTGCCGTTATTATTTTTTATACTTGTAGTAATAGGGGGAGTTGTAGCAGGATTAATAGGTTCATTGACAGGTCTTGGTGGTGCAGTAATACTTACACCAGTACTTGTACTTGGATTTGGTATTCCTATCTATTACGCCGCAGGAGCAAGCCTTATAGCCTCTATTGCAACTTCAAGTGGAGCAGCAAGTGCATATGTAAAAGATAAAATAACAAACATAAAAATAGGAATGTCATTAGAAGTTGGCACCACAATAGGCGCAATAATAGGAGTAATAGTTGCTGCAGCTTTATATAAAGCAAATGATTTTTCAGTAATATTCATTGCTTTTGGAGCAGTTTTACTGTTTTCTATTTATCCATCTATAAAAAGGATGAGAAGTCATACAAAAATAAAGGTTATAAAAGAAGATAAAACAACAAAGATATTCCAATTGAAAGGAAGTTATTACGATGAACATCTAAAGAAAAGAATAAAATATCACGGTGTAAGGTGGTGGTATTCAGAAGCTATAATGTTTTTTGCTGGGATAATATCGGGTCTATTGGGCGTTGGTTCTGGGGCATTGAAGGTTTTGAGTTTGGACGATATGATGCGTTTACCCCCAAAAGTTAGCGCAGCTACTAGTGATTTTATGATAGGAGTTACAGCAGCAACTGGAACTGCAATATATTGGGAGTTAGGATATATACAGCCGTTTATGGCAGGTGCTGCTGCAGTGGGAGTTCTTTGTGGTAGTTATGTAGGATCTAAATTCCTAAACAAAGAAGGCAATAATTTTATAAGAAAACTTTTTTTAATAGTTATAATACTTTTAGGAATACAGATGTTATTAAGAGGTATAGGTGTTTTTTGAATGGATGCTAATAAAAGCATAGGATGGATATTAAGGATAGGATCTCTTACAAGCATAATATTGATTCTTATAGGGACATCGATGCTTTTTTTAAATAATGGAGCAAATAATTATACATTAAAACAGATAGCTTCGCATAACTCAGAAGTAAGCACCAATACAATATCTGCACAAGATTTATTCTATGGATTTTTTTCGTTTGATGGGATATCATATATAGTATTAGGGCTCATGGTTCTGATTGCAACGCCACTTTTAAGGGTCTTATATTCAATTTATTTCTTTGGAAATCAAAAAAATAGATTATATATGCTAATAACTGTAATTGTATTTTTCAACCTTATATTTGCAATATTTATAATGCCATATATAATACATAAATTGTAGAAATTAAAGTATATAAATAATAAATAAAAGTTAAATATAAGTTGTGAGTATTATATTATAGTGGTAATATGACAACAACAATAAAATCAACAAAAAATGGACCCAATCTCGTAGTTAAAGATGGGCAGATAAAAATGGCTCTTTGTAGATGCGGACATTCTAACAAGAAACCATTTTGTGATGGATCACACCATAAAGCTAACTTTGAAGCAGAAGAACACGAAATAAAACTTGATGAATAAGTATTTACTATAATCCGATATACAAAAATAGAAAATACACCAAGGCATTTATTATAGTAAGAGGTATGCCAATCTTTACAAACTCCCACATAGATATTGTTTCTTTATATTTTTTTTCTGCTTGATTTATTATAATAACATTACTTGCAGCTCCAAGTATTGACATGTTTCCCGCTATTGTGCTTCCTGCTGCAAGCGCCATAAAGCCCAATAATGAAACCCCTATACTTTTTAATATTGGAAGGTATAGCGCAACAAGAGGAAGATTAGAAATAAACTGACTAAATATTATGCTTACTCCGAAAATAAAAGGTATTGAAGCAAGATTATTATAAACTGTACCGAGTAAAGGCTGTATTACTCCTGAAAGCCATACACTTTGTATTAATATAAACATAGATACGAAGAAAATCAGTATAGACCAATTAACTTCTTTAAATATCTCTATTCTGCGATTGCTTAAAAGCAATATTGGAAGAGCTGAAAAAATCCCTATATAGACAAGCCCTATCTGATAACCTAAATTGATAAAACTAGATATAAGATTAAAGCTTATAGTAAGGACAAGTATTGCTATTGAGATCTTAACTATTCCTGCAAGATTATTATCCATTATTGGCTCACGTATATGAACTAATCTTTTTTTGGTTTTGAAGGATTTTCCGTAAAAGATTTTTATTATAAAGTATACTATTAATAAATTCAACATTGTAGGTATGAAAAGATATCTGAAAAATGTTAAAAATGGAGAAGGCACCCCGCTTGATGCTATAAGTAGATTCTGTGGATTTCCTATAGGGCTCATTACACTGCCTAAAGTTATTGAAAATGCCATTACAAGAAGAAGTGGCTTTAATTTTATTCCATGTTTTGATGAAATATACGCAGCTAGGGATACCATGACTACTGCTAAGGTATCATTAACAATAAAAAATGAAAGGAATCCGGTTATGAATATTAATCCTAAGAGCAGGGTATTTTTACTTTTGAAGTACCTTAAAAATAAATGTGATATATTTAATAGATAATTAGATTTTTCTAGAGCAAGACCTACAACAAACATTGAAAAAAGAAATATTATTACATTAAATTGTATAGATAAATAAGCGTCGTATAAAGAAATTTGGCCTGTTAAAAGTACTATTAATGCGCCTAGGAACATTATTTTCCATATATCTATCTTTCTTTTGAATGTGGTCCGTATAGAAATAAATATTAAAACTAA
>JAJZKG010000036.1 GCA_021809565.1 bacterium
TTGCCGTCTCTCATGGTGTTGGTAGAATGTCAATGTGGTCTGCAAACAGAGATTTGGAATGCGGTAGTAACTATGTGTATCTCCAAGTCGTATCAAACTCTTGTAGTGGAGTTTCTCAAAGTAGTGGCGAATATGCTGATATACTAAGCCAAAACTTTGATGGTACGATTACTCTAAGTGCTGGTTTTGTTACTGTTGCAGATAAAAAACCTATACTTACACAAGATAACCCAGCTACAAGTCCATACCCAATATGGTCACCAACTGCTGCTTATCTAGAAGGTTCAAAGGTAGTATGGTATCACAATATTTATGAAGCTAAATGGTGGACACAGGGTGATGTTCCTAATGATCCAGTTTTACAATCATGGCAAACTCCATGGGAATTAATTGGGCCAGTATTGCCAGGAGAAAAACCTATACCTCAACCAACACTTCCTGCCGGTACATATCCAAACTGGATAGGTACTGCTATCTATAATACTGGGGATAGAGTGTTATTTAATGGAGTTCCTTACCAAGCAAAATGGTGGAATCAGGGAGATAGTCCTGCAGCTGCATCATCAAATCCTGATGGATCACCTTGGGTTCCATTG
The DNA here is from genome assembly GCA_021809565.1 of bacterium. The sequence goes on from JAJZKG010000036.1 coordinate 597, forward strand.
ACACAAGCACAAGTTAATGCAATTATTAATGCATTAGGAAAATAAATCTATGCAAAAGGATGAAATTGATGGTATTTCTATTGTAATTCCAACATTAAATGAAGAGGGAAATATTAAAAAATTAATTGAAAGAATTGCATTGGTGTTTTCCAATGCAAATTATAAATATGAGATCATCATTGTTGATGATAATTCGTCTGATGGTACACAATCTGAAGTTGAGGAAATAATAGCTAACAGAACAGAACAGAACAGAACAGAACAGAACAGAACAGAACAGAACAGAACAGAACAACATCTTCTTATATGTTAAAAAAGGAAAGAGGGGTAAGTCAATTTCACTTCTAGAAGGTTTTTCTTATGCTCACTATCCTATATTAGGAATGATTGATGCAGATCTTCAGTACCCTCCAGAAGCTTTTCCAGAAATGGTAGAGAATTTATCTGTAGGATATGATATTGTTGTTGCCAGAAGACAACATAAAAAGGTAAATATTTTAAGAAGTATTGTCTCTTCTGGATTTTCATTTTTATTTGTAAAGTTATTACATAATATTTCGGTAGATGCACAATCTGGGCTCAAAGTTTTTCGCAAAGAAATTATTGATAGATTAAATTTAACTCCAGATAGTGGATGGACATTTGATATGGCTTTTCTTATAAATGCCAGGGATGCTGGGTATAAATGTACTTCTGTTGACATTCCTTTTACTGAAAGAACTAATGGAAAATCTAAAATTAGTATAATTAAGTCATCTTTTGAAATAGGATCAAATGCTATTAAATTAAAATTTAGAAAAAAGGATCCTATTAGGAGTCTACATTCCCATGATAAATTTCATTATAAGGGAAAGGAATTTGCTAATTATAGCAAGTTGCCACTTCATGATAGTGCAATAGAAATCCTATATGAATACCATAAGGTTATTATATTAATCGGTGTTTTTATTTACCTTACACTTCTATTTTTTTACTTATATCCTGTATTAATTTTGACTATGGGGCTTATTGTCTTTGGTTATATGTTTGATCTTCTGTTTAATTTCTATATTATACATAAGGCATTTAATTCTAATAAAGAGATTAGAATTAGTGAGAAACAACTCATGGAGATTGATGAGAATATACTACCCATGTATTCGATACTATGTCCACTTTATAAGGAGGCTGAAGTTGTTGAGGATTTTATTGCCTCTATTAGTAAAATTGATTATCCCCATGACAAACTTCAGGTTATTCTTATATTAGAGGAAAGTGATACAGAAACACAAGATAAAATTAAGGAAATTTCATTGCCAGAATATTTTGTTATAGTAATTGTTCCACAGTCCATGCCTCAAACTAAGCCAAAGGCTTGTAATTATGCCCTTAAGTTTGTTAAAGGAGAGTATGTTGTAATTTATGATGCAGAAGATAGACCTGAGGTTGATCAGTTAAAAAAAGTATATTTAGGCTTTTCTCGTACTGAAGAAAAAATTATTTGTATACAAGCAAAGTTAAATTTCTATAATTCTACACAAAATTTACTTACAATTTTGTTTACTGCAGAATATTCATTATGGTTTGATCTTATTTTGCCCGGATTACAAACTTTGTACTCTATTATCCCATTAGGTGGAACATCAAACCATTTTAAAACGGATATTTTGAAAAGTATCCATGGATGGGATGCCTTCAATGTGACAGAAGATTGTGATTTAGGTATTCGATTATCAAAGTTAGGTTATGCTACGGAAATTATTGATTCATATACTATGGAGGAGGCAAATAGTAAACTTTCTAGTTGGTTTAAGCAAAGATCTCGGTGGATTAAAGGATATATGCAATCCTATATTGTGCATATGAGAAACCCTGTGAAGTTTATAAAACAAAATGGATTGAGGAAAACAATTATTTTAACTTTAGTCATTGGTGGTAAAGTTTTATTAAATTTTATCAACCCAATAATGTGGATTGTTACAATTTTGTATTTTGTGTTTACACCTATTACAGGTCATTTTATTAGGTTGCTTTTTCCGCAGGCAATTTTTTATATGTCTTTAACCTCATTAATTATTGGTAATTTTTTATATTTCTATTTGTATTTAATTGCTCTCATAAAAACAAAAAAAGGGCATTTGGTTTTATATACAGTTTTTATCCCTTTTTACTGGCTCATGATGAGTTATTCTTCTATGATAGCTTTAAAAGAGCTGTTTACTGCTCCACATTTGTGGCATAAAACTAAACATGGTCTTATGAAGAAAAGTGTAATGAAAGTAACCTCATGATGAAATTTATAAATAAACACCAAAATAAGTTCTTATTGCTTTTACTAATTATTATGAGCATTACTGCTTGGTATATAAATTACAGAAATGGGCTGATTACAATTTATAACGACTCCATGTCTCATCTTAATATTTCAAAGGCAGTTGTTAGCAGTTTGCAACCAGGAATTGCTCAATTAGGAGGAGTATGGTTACCATTAAATCACTTGTTAGATTTGTTACTAGTTTGGAATAATTGGGCATGGCATTCAGGTTTTGCTGGAAGTTTTTGGGGTATGATTTCTTATGTATTATCTGCCATTGGAATATATAAAATTATTATAGAGATTACTGGTAAAAAATTTAATGCATTTATTGGGGCTTCCATATTAGTATTTTCTTTAAATTTATTGTATGAGCAGTCTACTCCTCTTACTGAGCCAATTTTCCTTATAAATTTTATATTTTCTGTATTGTATTTTATACGGTATATAAAATATCAGAGGGTGCAGGATCTTATATATTCAGGATTATTTGGCGGTTTACAATGTTTGATTAGATATGATGGATATTTTGCAACGGGTACAGAGTTTTTGCTTATAATCTTTAACCAGTATTTTGTAAGAAAAATCTCTTTTTTTAAAGCACTTGGTGAAGGTTTAGTAATGTATTTACCTTCTATTGCTGCTATATTTTTGTGGCTATTATGGAATTTTATTTTAAAAGGAAATTTTTTATATTCTTTCTTTGGGCATGGAAGTGCATATAACCAACAGAGTTCAATGGCAATATTAATTACTCGCCACAATTTATGGCTGTCACTAAAAGTGTATTTATTTGATGTTTTGGATGTTAACGGGATTATTTTATCTATTTTAGCTGTTATTGGGTTAGTTTGCTTTTTTGTATCCTCGAAATTTCCTATTAAGTTTTGGGCAAAAGTGTGGATTTTTTTACTATTACTATCCCCTATTATATTTAATATATTAGCACTATATTTGGGTTTTTCAGTAATTAAAGTTCCTAATATAGGAGGATTTTTTAATGATAGATATGGTTTGATTGCACTTCCTTTTATTGCAATATTTATTGGTACTATTATTATCCCTGATATTAATAAATACATAAAATATGTTATTGGTATTGTGGTTCTATCATTATTAATATTTCAAAATATTATTTTTGCACAAACTACTGGGGTTATAACTATTACTGATGGCTTCATGGGTGCTTATGGTTTAGGTTTCCATACTGTTTCTAGTATTTTACATAATAATGTGAAATCTGGGCAAAAGGTCTTGTTGCCAGCTATAAGCTTAAACCCTGTACTTTTTTTATCTGGATTACCAGATAATGATTTTATTTTTGAAGGTATACAAAAATATTGGAATGCTTCTTTAAAGACTCCGTGGAAGTATGCTGATTGGGTTGTTATTCCAACAGGAAATAACTCTTTGTATAATAAATTAATACTTAATAAAAATTCTCTCTTTTTAGATTATTACTATTTATTTTACAAAGGTAGTAATGGTCTTAGTGTCTATAAGCTAAGATCTGAGGATCAAACATATATTACTGCACAAAATGGATTACTAATTTGGGGAAATAATTCCTTTACCATAAAGGGTGTAAATGATTATGACCTGGCATATGAAAGCAAGGCACAAATTTTATCTAGTTTCCAGTATTTTAAAAAAATGGGAGTTAATACCATTAGATTCTGGATGTTTGGAGATGGTATAAAAGAGGGATTTCAACCTCAGGCAGGTGTAATGAATTCCAATAGATTTTCAAATGTAAGTTATATTATATACCTTGCAGGTAAATATAATATTCACCTAATTCCTGTTTTATTAAATTATTGGAGTCAGTATGGTGGTACTATTCAGTATCTTAATTGGGCTGGAGTGAATACCTCTACTTATTCTGACCAGTTTTATACAAATCCTGCTGTTACTAAATTATTTGAAAATTATATAAAATATGTTTTGAATTATGACAATGCTTATACTGGTAAGAAATATAAAGATTCTCCTCAGATATTATCATGGGAGATAATAAATGAGCCACGAGTTGTTAATAGTTCAGATATGTCAGTTGCGAAAGATTGGATTGAAAGTATTGCTGTGTACATAAGAAGTATCGATTCCAAAAGTTTAATTTCTGTGGGAACAGAAGATATAACTACCCCTAAAGGTGACAATTTTGGACAAGTTACCAATGTGTGTGCTTTGCCTGATATTAATTTATGTTCTCTCCACTTATATTTTGTTTATCAGAATAAACCTTTATTTAACAGTATATCTGCGTTGTTTAAATTCTTGTCGGATGAGAAAAATTTGTCATTAATTTATCATAAGCCAATATACGTTGGTGAGATAGGTGTAAGTAAAAATTCAAATACATTATTAGGAACAAATAATAATTTAACTTTGTTGAATGATACTATATATGAATTAGGATTCTTTAGATATAATGGTGTTATTGTGTGGGATTGGAGTTTATCCCCTAATAGTTCTTTTACTTTTACTCCTAATGGAAGTGGTGGTTATGATTGGGAAGGTTTAAAAACTTTG
>JAJZKG010000037.1 GCA_021809565.1 bacterium
CCATATAATACTTCCTATTAGTACTTCTGTGATTATTAGTGAATTTAATTCGATTCCTTTGACATTTAACATTTGTTTTTCAATTACTTCGAGTTCATTTTCATAAACTGGGATTATTAATGCTCCGCCATTTGGTATTCCAATATCAAATATTAAAGAAAAATAATTTGTATACTTATTATAAGCTATAACAATTTTCCGCCATTCATTTTTCGTTTCATTGAATTTATCCCAATTTGTTATTGCAAAGTATATCATTGCAAAATACTTTGGTTTAAGCCCAATAATGTTAATTGTGGGTCTGAGTATTATCTCTTTTTTCTCTGATATTAAATCATCATAAGTATAATGTGAACTATTATATGGTAAATTATATTTTTTATCTATTTCAGAAAAACTTGTTGTGCTATTTTCATTTAGTTCCCTAAGTGTTGCATATTCTTTATATTTTATTGTTTTGTTTTTGTCATCAATTTTTCGTTTATTAATTACCTTCTCTTTTAAGACATCGAAAAATTCTTGCCTAATCTGCACAAGACCATAACTTTCGCTAATAGGTGTTAAGTACCATTTTGACGGATATCGATTTAATAATGTATTTAACTTTTGAATAGGTTTTAGAAATAAGGCAATATTACTCTCTTCTAAATAATATATTATAACATCATATTCTCCTTTGGTTATTATTACAAGTTGTACTTTAGGATCATCTTTAAATGCATCCCTTATGATTTCAGATGTTGGCTTTTTATCTAAAAATTTTATAAAAAACATATATGTATTAAAGCCAATTTTTGAGAGGTTGAATAACTCTAACTCATACCTTATAAAACCTGTTTCTTCAAATTTTTTTATTCTGTGCGTTACAGCAGTTTGAGATAGGCCACACATTTGACTTATATATTTTCGTTGTATCCTTGAATTCATACTCAACGCCATAAGTATCTTCTTATCCGCTTCATCTAAAATTGACTTTTTTGATTCTAAGATGTTATTATTACTTTCAGGAAGTGCTACTGTTCCTCCATGCTCTTTTATAACTTCTATTGCCTTATCAAGCGCGCTTTTGCGTTTCTTTTTCTTCTCAATAAATATACCATTGTTATCTATTCGCCCGAGATACTCGGATATCACTTTACTTTTTTTTGTTTCTTTTATATATTTATAACGATCTTTATATATGCAAAATTTCCCATTTATTACTCGCAACTGTATTTTATATGGATATTTTAACCGTAATTCGTTTAATTTATTAGATACGAGTTCTGGTAGTTCTTGCATATGTGTAAAATAACATGTTAAATATTTAAATCTATTGTTTTTCTATAAGTAAATAATATAATAACATGTTAATTTAATGTTTTTTTAATTTAAATAGTACATATTGAAAATTATATGTTGATAAAAATAGTTTTTTATTGGATAATATATTTATATATCAAAGTTCATAATACTACTATTAAGTTTGGGGGTGTGGAGATATGAAATGTTATATTTCAGCTGAGTATAAATCCCTACCATCGGTCGCCTTTTCCACACCCCCTCCCACCACTATTTACAATTAAATGCGTGTTTTAGATGCTTTTGAACCCGATATATCTGTTGGCTGATTTTATTGGTGTTAAAAAGTATAGATTTAACGAGAAATCAGAAACTAATTATTTTGAAGACAGAAAGACGCGTGTAATAAGATTGTCTAATATATCCTGGCACATAGTATGGGCAGATGAATATGATAATTACATGAAGTATTATGCTGAAAAGAAGGTAATTGGGTGTATAAATGGTGAATAGGAATACAAAAAACAATGTGAATAGAATAAAATCTACCTATATTGTGAGGGATGGCAAGAAATTTTGTAAATTTTACCTTGTGAATCCAAATCATCTATATTTGAGCATCGATGCGCTCGCAGAGCAGCTAATAAGCATGAAGGAGATAAAAGAAATATACATAAATGACACAAATGAAAGCAAGGCTTTTGATGTAATGGTTAGATTCACTAAAGAGATGGAGCCAAAAGCTGTAGAATCATACATAAAAGAGCGTTTAAGCAACAGATATGGAGCATTTTCTTTCAAAAATCCTTCAGGTAATAATATACGTTTACACGGTAATGCAATATCTTAGTTTGCCATATTTTTCAAACATTATTTTTGAATAAATGACAATTGTAATGTAGTTATTGCTAAATGAAGTTTTTAAACAACGTGCACGAAAAACTTCCCATCTTTTGTGAATAAAAAGATATGTTGTAATATAATGCAAATTTTAATAGTTTAAACCCCATACAGTCATTTAAGCTACATTTAAAAATCAGCATTATAAAAACGCCACACTCCTAATTATAAACTAACAAAAAATTAAAATACGGATTAACAACCATTACTATTATTATTTCTATTGTTCAACGCATAATTAACTTGTTATAGTATACTTATATAAATTATTAGTGTAATAAAAAAAGGGCTTAAGTAAGGGATAATATGATTAAAGATTTTTATGAAGTCATTTTAGTAGACTTTGGAGGTATGTTACCTTTTAAATTGGAAAAAGGGGATATTCTTACCAAACAGGAGATTGTTTCCACCAATAACTTAAAAAAATTTATTTTAGATTTAGAAAATCTTTTAGATTATGAATTTATTTATGTCGGATCAGATATATTAGAAGCGAAACTTTTTCATAGATTAATAGCAAAAGACGGGTTATTGGAATTGCTTATAGGAACTCCAATTACTTTAATAGGACATTTTAAAGATAAACGACAAGCAGAACAATTCAAAGTGTCACTTGAAAAGGTATTAAGTAATATTGTACCAGATGTATTACAACCTATGTTAATTGAATCTATAGAAATAAAAAAAGTAAAAAAAGAAATTGTAGCTTTTGAACAAGAACGATTTAAAAAATTGGGAGTGAGTTGAATGGACAATGGATTAATGAGCAAATGGGAAGATTTACAGGGTACTAAGAACAATACTTCAGAAGTATTATTTACAGGAGGTGGTATGTCAGTGAACCCCGATTCGTATACCGCAGGAAAGGAAGCTGCAAAAAAAGCATTAGATGAATTGAAAGGTAAAATGCCTACAATAAGTTATATTTTCTTTTCTGGTGATTACAATCCATATGAACTAACTAAAGGATTAAAAGAAATTTTAAAAGACAGTGAATTTATAGGAGGGATGGGAGATAGAGTAATATATGATGATAAAGTCATAGAAAAAGGAGTTGTAGTAGCAAGTATACAATCAAAATTTTTACATGTAGGTATTGCTTCTGCCGATAATGTTTCAGAAAATTCTTTTGAAGCTGCAAAAAAAGTAACAACCGAGGCGCTTTCAAAGTTATCTATAGATAGTTACATTGATCCATATATGCAAGCACAACGCGTAAAAGTTGGAGATGTTAGAGGTATTGTTAAAGTACCACCATACTATATCCACGTATTTGTAAATGGATTTAAATTACCAAAAATGGGTGAAGAAAATAAAATAATTTTGGGCATTTCGAATATTGTTGGAAGGCAGGTTCCGATTTGGGGTGGTAGTTTTGAAACTGCACTGGAAAAAGTATTAGGTAAATATGAAATATATTCCTTACACTCGGGTAAAGTTCTTAAAGATGGTCTTATAGTATCATTCACTTCGACAAGCACACTATATGGTTATTCAATGGCACATGGTGCTAAAAAAAGCGGAAGTTTAAGTGTAATTGAAAAAACTTCATTAGATGGATATGTAGTTGATAAAATATCCGGGCAGACGCCAGTAGAATGGTACGCAGATAAACTTAAAATGGATAAAAAGAAATTTGTAGATAGTGCTATGACATTAGGACTTACACAAAGATGGCCAATTGGTATGATAGATAATCTTGGAAATGTTATAATACGTGGGGGTGGTGTACCTGCAGGTAAAAATAATGAAAGTTTAGCGTATGTTGCACCGTTAGTAGAAGGTGCTCCAATATTTTTAATGGATGGAAATCCTAAGAACTTATTTGACGCAACTAACCAAATAATTAATGACATACAACAATATGTGGAAGAAAAAGATAATCCAAAGATTATGTTAATTACAGCATGCCTTACACGACGTGGTGTAATGAAAGATCAATTTCCAGAGGACTTGAGAAATTTGAAGAATGGTTTCGGTAAAGCGAAATTAATAGGTTTTACAACATCTGGAGAAATCGGTTCTAAAGAAGGAGATTTGGCAAATTGTCACCATCTAACAAATAATTTATTTGTTTTTTATGATAGATTATTAATAAAAAATAATAGTAAGGGATAATTTGAGTAAATTAGAAATTGATAATGAATTTAAAGAATTCCAAGAGGATGTTGATAATGGCAAATATAATTCGCCATTAGAAGTTCCATTAGAGATATGGGGAAATTCGTCTTGGGAACTATTAGATAAAAAAACTTTAGAAAATCTATTATTACCATTCCTAAATTTTACTTTTAAACGTGCAGTTAAAGTTATGCCTATTTATAAGGGCGCATATAAAAAGATTCAAAAAATTGAATCATTTGATGATTTTAAAAGCATACCTATTTTAGTAAAAGATTCCACATCAAACACCGTAGGTTTTCGTAATAAAATAAATGAGAATCCATATACCATGCTTCCTACCGATATTAAAAATAATTACCACATATATAAATCAGGAGGAACAAAAGGCACAGCAACACCAACATTTATAACACCTATAGATAGAGAAATAGAAAGTAGAGGATTTTCACGTGCATTTAAATATGCTGGATTTAAGGACTCTGATAGAGTACTAAGCACGTATAACCCAACACATAAGGGTGGGGAAGAAGCTAAAGAAGCAATGTTAAAAATTGGAGCAGCATATATGCCACGTAGATTAACTGATACCGTTGAAGATGTAATCAATACAATAAAAAAATATAAAATAAATTCTATAATAACAACACAAGGACCTATATCTGAAGGAGATAAGGTAGCTAAAGGTGGAGGTATTAGCTTACTATCATTAATTGAATCTGGCCAAGACACCTTGGAAGAGTATATTGACAAAATTGTTTTAGGAGGTTATGGCGTAATAGATGAAGTTATAAATTGGTCAAAAACTTACGAAAAACCTATTGCTAGTTTATTAGGGTCATCTGAAGCTATACCACAAGCAGGAAGTACGTTATTACAAACAAATACAAAAATATGTAACTATAACAATTTACACTTATTTAACGGACCACATTATGTAGAGGTAGTAAAAGAAGAAGATGGTATAATAGTCCCTGTAAAAAAAGGTGAAACGGGATTATTAGTTTACACCACTATTGCGCGGGAGGGTACCATA
>JAJZKG010000013.1 GCA_021809565.1 bacterium
GAATCTTTAAATTGCATCTTCATCTGATTCAATTCTATTTGATTCACACCACTATTACTACCTTGGGTGCTATTACTATTAGTCTTAATATTTATTTGAGTGCAATCTTGTATTGGCCAACACGTATGCTTTAATTTTTATATGCAACATGTATAATGTAGATAATATGAATTCTAGAAATAAAATCAAAGTATTGTTTGTTGAGGATGATGTAGATCTGGCCTTTATTTATTCAAGAATATTTGAAAATGATTCATTTTCAGTTGTTAATGCATATAATGGGGAAGATGGTTTAATACTGGCTAAAAATGAGAAGCCAAATATTATAGTCCTTGATATAATGCTCCCTGGGATTAATGGGTTAGATGTTCTCAAAGAACTGAAAACGTCCCCATCTACAATGAATATTCCAGTAATTTTACTAACTAATCTTTCTGATGAAACTACTATTAAAGAAGGATTTGCTAGACAAGCCTCTGGATATTTAATAAAATCTTATCAAAATCCCCAACAAGTACTTGATGAGGTGAAAGAAATACTCAAGTTGAAAGAATCTCAATGAATGATATAAAAGAGCAAATATCCATAGAACGTTTAAGGATCAAAAATATACGTGATAAATTAGATATCCCCTCTCTAGAAAAGAGAATTGAGGAACTTGAAATAAAAAGTTCTACTGAAGGTTTTTGGGAGGATAGTTTAAATGCAACTAAAATATCAAAAGAGTTAACAAATACTCAAAGTGAGGTGAATAAGGTTTTAGCCCTTGAGGAGAAAATAACATATGTTGATGAACTTTTTCTGATATCTAAAGAGGAGGATTATATTGAAATCACCAAAGAACTAGAGAAAATCAAAAAAGAGTGTGATGAACTGGAACTAAGTACTTATTTATCATCTAAATATGATAAAGCTGGTGCTATTTTTTCTATACATGCTGGGCAAGGTGGGGTAGAGGCTATGGATTGGGCAGATATGCTATTTAGGATGTATACGAGATATTTTAATAAAAAAGGATGGAAGTATGAAATTACTGATATCCTTTCTGGTAACGAGGCTGGAATATCCAGTGTAAGTATGGAGGTAAATGGTATTTATGCTTATGGATACCTAAAGAGAGAGAGTGGTACACATAGATTAGTACGCGTGTCTCCTTTTAATGCTCAAGGACTTAGACAAACATCATTTGCTTTGGTTGAAGTTATGCCTATTATTGAAGATGATGATGAGATAGAAATAAAAAGTGATGATTTAGAATTCCAAACTACACGTAGTGGAGGGCCTGGCGGACAGAATGTTAATAAAGTCAATTCTAAAGTTATTATAAAGCATATACCAAGTGGTATTGTTGTCTCTGCTGGATCAGAAAGAACTCAGGTACAAAACAGAGAATATGCTATGAGAAAATTAAAAGCACAACTTTTTAAAATAGGTGAAGAGAAAAAACAAAAAGAAATGTCTGACCTTAAGGGAGAGCATAAAGTAGCTATGTGGGGAAACCAAATTAGAAATTATGTTTTAAATCCATATAAATTAGTTAAAGATTTACGCACTAAAATAGAAACTACTAATACAGATGCTGTACTTGGTGGAGATTTGGATATGTTCATTTTCGAGGAGATTAAATTATAACTTTGGTGTCATTTGAAAATTGATGATTTTTATTATATCCTGTAATATGTAGTATGCTTACATTCAAAGATGTTTCAAAAAAATATGGTAATAGAGTCGCATTGGATGATATAAATTTTCATATTGAAGAAGGAGAATTTGTTTTTTTGGTTGGTCATTCTGGGGCTGGTAAGAGTACTTTGGTAAAACTTCTAATAAGAGAGGAGGCTCCAACAACTGGTAGTATACATTTTGCTGGATATGATATAGACAAACTCTCCAGAAAGGCCCTTCCTCACTTACGTCGTGAAATTGGGGTTGTTTTTCAGGATTTTAAATTATTACCAAAAAAGACTGCATTTGAGAATGTGGCTTTTGCTATGGAAGTTTCCGATTTTTCAAATCGAGAAATAAAAAAAGCGGTAGATTATATGCTTGATCTTGTTGGACTTTCAGCAAAATCTAGATCGTTTCCTTATCAACTATCTGGGGGTGAAAAACAAAGGATTGCTATTGCAAGGGCAATGGTCAATAATCCTCATATATTAATTGCAGATGAGCCTACTGGAAATTTAGACCCCAATGTTTCATGGGATATAGTACAACTTTTAAATAAAATAAATAATTGGGGAACTACAATTCTAATGGCAACACATGCTTCTGATATAGTAAATTCATTGCAAAAAAGAGTAATTTCTCTAGATGATGGTAAAATTGTAAGAGATTCCATGGGAGGGTATAACGAATGATAAAAGTCAGGAGATTAATAAAATATACATATGAACACATAAGAAGAAATGGGTGGTTATCATTCTCTTCTGTTGCAATCATGACCCTAACATTTTTTGTTATTTCTATCTTTATATTCACTCTCTATTCTGTTAATGTTATTCTCCATTACTACGAATCAAAATCTCAAGTTATTGTATTTTTCAATCCACAGGCATCTTCAACATATATCTCTGGGGTAAAAACTAAAATACAGGATACTGGTAAGGCTACATCGATAAAATTTATATCTAAAGAGGTTGCATATAAAAGATTTGTAAAATTATTAAAAACACAGAATCCTGCTCTAGCCAAGTCAGTGGATATGAATGCTTTACCACCATCATTTGAAGTTAGCACCCAAAATCTTTCTAATCTTCAAGATATTGCTAATACTTTGTACAAACTTAAAAAGAATAGTAACGGACAAATTGATAATATCTTGTATTTTAAAAATGTTGTACAGTTTTTAAAACAAGCAGTATCAGTAATAAGTGATGTTGGACTAGGACTTATAATATTTTTGGGCATAATAGCATTTGTTATCATAGTAATAACTATTGCAATAACAATAAATTCTCACTCTGAAGATATTGAAATTATGAAATTGGTGGGAGCATCTACAACTTATGTGGTGGGTCCTTTTATAATGGAAGGGGCCTTGTATGGAGTCATGGGGGTCTTTATGTCTAGCGTTGTACTTTATTTGATATTCTTTATTATAAGTACGTATTACAAAGCTACAATATTGTTTCCACTCGAACAATTTTTCCAAGGAGTCCCACTCCCACACTATTCTTTATTTCTTGTTTTAGAGGTGGTTGGGATAGAGGCTGCAATAGGAATAGTTATAGGGGTTATAGCATCCTCTATTTCAATTACAAAATATCTTAAATAATTAGACCCTTTAATAATACTATAATGTTAGTATTTTTATTGATGTGTTTGTAAAAACTATTGTATAATGCTATATTTATACACGGATCTAGATCCACGTATCAAGATACACATATGAAAATATTTAGGTTGTATAAAAATAAATTTTTTAGGAATACATTCCTTAGGATAGTTTTATTTTCACTTGTAACACTATCATTTTTTTCTATCTTGTTAAGTAGTAGGTCTGGTATGGTTGTAGCTAGTAATTCACTAAATTCTCTTCAACAACAATATCAACAATTAGAAAATTTAATAAATCAAAATCAATCAAAAATAAATGCCAATAATGGTGCAATTGCTAATCTTAATAATCAGATTAGTACTTATCAGCAATTAATATTACAAAAACAAGCGTTAATATCTAATGAGCAGACCCAGATAAATCAATTGAATGCTCAAATTGCTCAATTAAATGCTCAAATTGCTCAAGAACAATCAAAAATTCTTGTTATAAAAGGTAAAATAAATAGTAATGCTAAATCAGGATATGAACAAACATATGTTCCTCCTGCAGAGATGTTTATAGGGGATCCTAATATAAATAACGCTCTTGCATCTGTTGAATATTTTAATGCATCCATACAACATCAGAATCAATTGGCGCAGGAATTGGTAGCTGTTATTTCAAAGCTTAATACTAATAAAAATACAGTGGCGATTAATCAAAGAAATGCTACAAATTTATATAATGGTCTTGTAACACAACAACAAGCATTACTTGCTGATCAAAATAATCTACAGACTGAAGAGAATACTTATGCATCTCAAAATAATGGGTTGAGTGCTCAAAATGCTCAAACACAAGCTCGGATGCAAAATATACTTGCTCAAATTGATAGACTGTCATTACAATCAGGAACACCTGGAATTATTGGGAACGCTCCTTGCAATGTAGGTGCATATTATTCACAAGAATGTCCAGCTTGGGGGAATGCGGATCTTGCAAATACTGGATACACTTACTCTAATGCTGGTTGTTCATTAATTGCCGCTATTATAGCTGAAAATCTTATTGGTAACACAGGGTTTAATCCATATAATGTTAATTCTTCTCAATATTGGGATAGTAATGGTGCGATTTTTAACAATTTTCCTGGTATACAGACAGAATCTTATGGTAATACCTCATCAATAAATTTAATTAATACATATGCATCACCATCTACTCCAGTAGTTGTTGGTTTATATACCAATGATAATCAGTTTGGTACGCACTTTGTAACTATGACAGGCCCACTAGGTGCTACAGGTACAATGCAGGATCCTTGGTTTGGACCTAACCTTACGTTTGGTCAATATATGGGTGGTGGTATTACATATTCGGAATCAGGTATTTTCTCTGCTATTGTATTTTAAACCTTTACACATAGATTCCAAAGAATCCTTTGATTATTAAAAATATAATTAAAGTGAAATGTGTCTAATAAAACACACTATTGTATTTTAGTACTAAAAGAGTATAATTATGACATTAGTAAAAAATAGTTATGAGTACTACAGATTATGCAAAAATACAAATTCCTATGAAGGCATCTTTAAAGAAGAAAGCAGAGAAAGTGGCTTCTGACTATGGGTATACTTCCCTTCAAGAAGTAGTTAGGGTTTTTTTAGCTGGTTTTTCGAAAGGAGATATTCACCTTACTTTTTCTTCCCCACATGCTGATGAGTATATAACTCCTGAATTTGAAGCATATCTTGATAAAAGGTTAAAGGAGACAAGGAAAGCTATTAAAGATGGTACAGCATATACTATTCACTCTGCAAAAGAATTAACTAAACTTGTAGAAGATTTTGATAATGACAAGTAGATAATGCCTAAAAATATCATACTGGAAAAGTTATTTATTAAACATTATAAACAAAGGTTATCTAATAATAAGTTACTTATTCTTAGATATGAAGAAAGAGTAGATATGTTTTTACGAGATAGGAATAATCCAGTTTTAAAAGATCATCAACTAAAAGGTAAATTAAAACAATATAGATCATTTTCTGTAGCAGGGGATTGTAGGATAATTTACAAGGAAGAAGAAAAAGATGTTGTTTTCATATTTATAGATATAGGCACTCATAATCAAGTTTATAAATAACTATTACACATAGATTCCAAATAATCCTTTGATTATTAAAAATATAATTACCAAGAATAATATATATTCTATTATAAGTTCATTTGATAATTTATTCTCTAATTTGTGATGCAGTATTGCCTCAAAGAAGTAAAAGAGTGAAGTTATTGTGAATGCTGTTATTATTGCATTATTAACAAATATATTCATCAAAAATACAGAGCATGCAATTACAAGTGATATTAATATTGCATACCAAATTGTACTGTTTAAAAATTGCTTATTTCTTTGTATAAGCAGTAATAATAATGTTAAAGATATAGCAAATATAAATGCAGGAACCAGTAGTACGGATAAATTTATAATGGAGGATATTTGTAATACTGAATAAGATAAAAGAAAGAAAATATATATTTTCACTCCGTTAATTATGTGATGAGTTCTCTCATCAAATTCAAAAGTTTCAAGATATACTTCTATATGTTTTATTAATATATAGAATAATATGGTAGATAGTACTATAAAGAATTGGATTGTTAATAAATTTAGGTTATTCAATAATATAAAAGACAAAGCTCCTATATATGTTGCAATAGGTAAAATTACTTGATTAAACAAATAGATGTTCTTATTTATTTGTAAAGCTTCCTCTTTATCAATCTGTCTTATATATTTCCTAAATCTTTTTATACTATCAATTATGAAAAGAATAAAAAATATTGTTGAAAGTATTATATATGAGACTACTATGGTTATTGAAGATAACAATATCACAAAAAATAATATTTCTAAGAGTATAAAAAATATACTTGTTGTAAATTCTATTTCATATTTTATTATATTCCTCATAAAGATATTCCTATTATAAGTACAAATACGACTAATATAGATACAAAAAGCAAAGGTAAATGCATATTTGATATCATTTTTTCTCTTTCAATTCTGTAATAATAAGTGACAATAACATCACAAATAAGAAGTAATGTTATAAAAAGTAATATAAATAAATCAGTATATTCAATTATCTTATAATTTATAAAACTACTCTGGTTATTATTGGTAAATAATGGAATAATATTTGAATGGGCACCTTTTGCTGTTAATATAGCAATGATATTTACATTATTCCCATTTAAAACTCCATTGCCTTCATAAATACCTAGGTCATTAATATTTGGATTAATGATGATGTTCTTATAGTTTTGTATAAGTGTGTTTGAAAATGATGTCTGTGATACATAGTTTTTAAATAAAATCAGATTTATATTTGAAAATTTATTCATATTCACAAATGAGTAGAAAGATGTACCTTTGACTGGATTTATTCTTCCAAAATACTGATATTGGAACATATTGTTAACTATACTTTTTGCTGATGAATCCAAATTTTGATTCATGTATAATGTTGATTCACTATTATCCTGTCTAATTTTATTTAGACTTATAAAAATTTGACTATTGTTTATACCAGAACCATATGCAAATGAAGGGAGTGCTAAATTAATAAAAGATAAAAAAACTACAAAAACTAGTAATACTTTATAGGATAATATAGGTGAGTGATATTTATTTTCCTTAGTTGGAAAAAGTATTGATTTAAACTTGGTAAACATAAACTTATTCTACTAAAAATATTTTACAAAGTAAATTTTTAATGTTAATGTTCTATATAATAAATACTATGCAAGCCTATAAAAAGAAAAGAAAACATGGGAATCTTATAATAATAGCTGTAATTATAATATTTTTATATATTATTTATTTCCTATTTTCTAATGTTACGAAATTGAATAATATCACTATAAAGGAAGATTCTGGGTACAGTGGGGGAGTAGCAGTAGTATCATCTAATAATACAACAAACATACTTGTTGTTTATAAATCTAAAAATAATGGTTTTACGGTTAATACATATAATGCTTTACTGACTGTTACTCCAGGAACATCTACAACTCTAATGGCATTACCGTCTAATGTGAATTTTTATACGTCACCATCATCAAGTCAAACTTTAAGGACTATTTATCCAATTGGTAATTTGAATGTTCCTAAAGATGGTATGAACCTACTTTTAAAAGTTATACGGTATAATCTTGCAATACCAGTAGGTGGATATATATCTCTAAGTTCTACTTCTCTTAAAGGTACAAAAAATATATCTATAGTGTCCTCAGTAAGTACTAATATTGGAGGTGTTTCAGTAAGTAATGGAGTTAATACATTAACTTCAAACCAGGCAATAAACATATTATCTTCAAAGTCAGATACATTTAACAATCTTTATATTAAAAATCTTATTTTTCAAGGAATTTTATCGAATATACTATCCCCATTAAGTTTAATAAATACTAGTTCTGATATAGGGTACATTCAAACTATTTTCAGGTCTAACATAGAGGGTCAGAATATATTTAATTTATTATATGCTATATATAATCTGAAAATTCAGAATATTAAACTTTTAGAATATAAAGCTAGTGGTTTAATTAATTTAAAAAATATTGATACATTTATAAGGTCTAATTTTACAGGTACAACATTTGCGAAAAGTGGAGTTTCAGTACAAATATTAGATTCTTCCTCCTCAAATAATGCAGTTTATCAGTTTTCAAGATATATACAGAATCTTGGAGGTACAATATCATCTATAGGTATATATAACCAAGCATTAGTGAAAGATGAGATATATGTTGGAAATTATTCTAGATATAAATATGAAGTAACCCAGATAATTGATATTTTAGGTCCAAGTAACGTTACTTTAATTAAACATAATCCATCTTTTTATACTGGAGATATAATAGTAATTCTAGGCTCTGATGATAATATTTTATATTCAACTCTATAAGTATATTAAATATTAATTAATTTCACAAAACATTATTCTTAATATATAATCTCTAATATGGCCTTGTCGTCTAGTGGTTTAGGATATTAGGTTCTCATCCTAAAGATCGCGGGTTCGAATCCCGCCAAGGTCAAGTAAAGCGACACCCCTACTTGAAACGTTCCAAGAAGGATCTCTATTTTTGGAGTAGCGGGTTTAATACTGTTATAGATTTAAATTTTTTAAAGATTTTTGTATCTGCTGTATATATCATTGAAATATCATTAGAAATCATAGTAGCAACAATATACATGTCAAAAATTTCAACCCCCTTAAATTTATACTGAGTGGCTAATTCATTTAATATTCTTATAGTATTTATATTAGGAGATATAATATTAAATTTTGGAGAATCAGAGTAAAATTTTAATAAAGACTGTGCTTTCATATTAGTCACAGGTGTTTCCACTCTTTTATCATTTGTAATTATAGAGTAGAACTCTAAAAGATTTTGGTGAGTGATATATATATTTTCCGTTGTGTTATATACCTCTAATGCTTTTTGATTAAATGGGGAATCTATATTATGAGCATAGACTAATATATTTGTATCAAACAATATCTTCATAAATACTCTTTCTGTCTATTCTTTTCATATTACCCATATTGAAAGTTGGAATTTTAATTTTTTTAATTTTGTTATTGAGTGCATTCATTTGTATAGTAGTCTCTTTAGATAAGAAATACTTCATAGCTGTCTCAATAGAACCATTCATACTAGTATGTGTATTCTTTGCAAAATTTTTATACTCTTTAATCAAGTATCTAGGTAACCTAATTGTTGTTTTTACTTCTTCATCCATACAAACATACTAACACTTTGCTGTCAATATTACAACTAGGTGACGGCAAGTACCATAAAGTAGATTCTTCCCGCTACATTAATAGTTATTTAAAGCTTATATACTTTCACTAACTTAATACTCCATACTAAAAGCGGTTCGATCTGAGGTACTTTAAGGTCAAGTAACGTGACACTGCAGTCAAAACGTCTCAAATATATTGATTAGGCTATAGGTGAGGTTCTAAACTCATGATTTAATAATATACGTCTTGACATCATGTCATCTTGATGCTAATATAGTGGTATGGATAAGACAGAAAGAACAACAATTAGAATAAATGCTGTACTAATAAAACAAGCACGGGATATTGCATATAACCAAAAAGTATCTTTACAAAAAGTGATAAATATGTTGATTCTTAGAGGAATGCGGGATATAAATGATAATAGCAAAAGATTAATAATAGGTACAAGAATAGATAAAATTAGAGAAAACTTAAAAATTAAAGATTTCTCTGATATTGTTGTAGAAAGTAAAAAAGACTTAAAATGAATGTAATTCTGGATAATTCAATTATTGTTAAATGGTATTTGCAATTCCCCAAAGAAGAACATGTTGATGTTGCACTAAAATTGAAACATTTATATGATACAGGACAAATTAATTTACATTCTCCAGCAATACTGAATTATGAAATTGGCAATGTATTCTCAACTGCGGTGAGATTAAATAAGTTAGATATCAATGTAGCTAAAGAGTCTTTAAGTCTTTTTAGTAACCATGGGATAATTTTTTATGATTTAAAAGAAATTTATTTAGATATATTAGGTGTCTCAATAAAATATAACTTATCTTTTTATGATGCTTCTTATGTCACACTTTCACAATTTTTGAAATATGATTTCATTACAGCAGACAAGAAGTTGTTTAATAATACAAAAAATAAAATAAAGTCTGTTAAATATATTTTAGATTTTAAAATGGAGTAAAAAATGGTTAAATTAAACCTATATAGGCAAGGTTATTATAGTATCATCTATGATTTTCACAGTCCAAGCCACAAGTGATTTGATGTGTAGTGTGTTAAAGTTAGCAATCCTATGTTTGGAAGAATAATTTTATCTTTTAGCTAATCTGGATGCCACATTCAGTATCTTTCTTCCATATATTCTCTTCTGATGATCTCTACAAACATTGTCTACTGTACTGTTATAAGGAATTCTTACTCTTCTTCTAAGTGATGCTATATAAGTTCTGTTGTTGGGATAAAATATACTATATCTGCCTAATATACTAAAAACTCTTTCCCCCATATCTAACAGTTCATAGTTTCTTTCTGCTTTTATATCATCCTCACCCGATGATATATATAGTGCTATTTTATCTCGTAAATCCTGGGATATATCTTTAAATTTTTCTGTATTTTGGTATTCATCAAATATTTCTCTAGGTTTATATACTCTTACATCTCCTTCAATTTCTTTACCTTGATTTCTGAAAAAAGATAACAATTTTTTAACTCTTTCTTTATTATGGAAAGCCACTATCTGTACTCTACTACCATCTCCATTTTGAAATCTAGATAGGTACAATCTTCTTAGTAATCTTAATTCTATATTGGTTTCAAATGCCCAATCTCTGAAAATAAAATACTGTGGGTCTACACCTAGATTTAACAGTACAGAAGATAAAATTTTAGAATATTCCTGAGATTCAGCATTATCACCTTTCTCTATATTGGCTGCAGTTGAGAATATATATGGTTTTCTTGAATCTGGGGATAAAAGCCATAAGAGTGCAGCGGAACCTGCCATTGATTTTAATGCTCTCATATTTTCTTCATCTCTATAAGGGTTTCCTTTACCTAAGAGCATGATTGCATCGGGTAATGTTTCTTGTAGAGATTCATTGTTACTACCGTATTCTACTTCCATGAAGACGATTATATCAGATCCTATAGTTTTCAAGCAAATGATTAGGAATTAATATAGGGTACATAGATAAGTAATATAGAATTTTAATAATTTATAGTGTCCAAAGTACGCTGAAGGTTTAGTGGTAGTAAATTATAAGTTCTAGAATTATGTTTTTTATGTTGACAAATTCTATTATTAATAGTATTGTAACCTTATTATGACAGCCTCTTTAGCTATAGATATTTTTATATATGGATTGTTAATAGTTGTGTTTATAGTAGCAGTGATTCTTCCATATCCATCATTTGAAGGTAAAAAATCAAAAAAGAAAGAGAATGAATCTGACCAGTGAACTTAAAAAAAGAATAAAAAAAGATTTAGACCCTGATACCCTTCTTCCAGAAGAATTGCCTGTATATGTATCTTCATTTGTATATATGTTTGGCTCTTTAACTCTTGCGTGTTTTATCACACTTATTATCACAGGCGTGATTATGGTTTATGAAGGTCCTATTTGGTATCAATTTTCCCAGATTGGATTTTTCTTTAGATCTATGCATTTTTGGGCAGCACAGGTATTTTTCTTTTTTATGACTGTTCATTTTCTTACAAATTTCTTTATAGCAGGATGGAGAAAAGGTAGGATAATTACATGGATTAGTGGATCTCTCCTTTTTGGAATATCTATGTTTGAAGCATTTATGGGATATTTAATGGGAGGTGGATTTTTTGCTCAATGGAATCAGGTTCAAGCTAAAGATGCTATGAATGCTATTGGTGCATCATTCTTTTTTAATATATTGGATAATGGCCAAGTGTATGGTCTACACGTAGTGATACTTCCACTAGTGTTAATATTGTTGTTAGTTATACATTTATATTTTATAAGGAGTAAAAACGTTGTACCTCCAATAGGCTATGAACAATAATCAAGTAGAAACAAAGAATTTCGATTTGAAAGAATCAGATTTAGTAAAAGAAGTATCTATCAGTTTTATTGCGATCCTAGTTTTAGTTATATTGCTTTCTTTATTTCTTAAATCTCCAAATGTGGGACCTTTATCAATTAGAACTTATGCAAGAAATCATCCTGTGGGATTCATAACTACAACACTTCATGACCTCATGGGTACCAGTCTAATTGCAACGTATGGTCATCCATTTAACAATAATGGCTCATCTCAAAGTATAGGTCCAATATCACCTGAAGCCATTACTGGAGTAACTCTACCTATTAATACAAAGTCAGATTTTGTATTAATTCCACTTAAAATGGAATCAAGTATTAATCCTAATATAAATCTGTTACTTAACGAATATAATAATGCAACTCCAAAACAACAAAATATTTGGGAACAAAATACCCTAAAATCTCTTTCTAATACTAGATATGAGAATGGGATAGTAATATTTCCAGATGGTAATTATGGACCAGTAGTACAAATGTTAAATGAACTTTTGAAATTAGGACAGAGTGGATTATTCTCAAGGGCATTAACAAGAGAGAATATAGACAATAATGGTGTATATACGTACAATGAACAAAATAGATTGTTATTCCTTCAAGGAGGACCTCTAATGGCTAAGGCTGCAAGTCTTAACATGCTTGGAGGAGAGTGGGGTATATTAAAAGAGACAGGTCCTTATCCTGGTCCTTGGTGGCTTGCATTCTACACATCCTTATATCAAACACCTTTTTATGCTAATTCAACATCAGCAGATCTTATGGCATTTGCAACTTTCTCATTGTTGATTGGAGTTATTACATTTCTACCATTTATTCCTGGACTGCGAAGAATTCCATATATAATACCTGTATATAAGATTATATGGAGAAGATTTTATAATGAACAAAAAAGACCAAAAGATTAAATCACTGATATTATTTTCTCTTATAATAGTAGGAATATATTTTACCTATAATGCATATGAGAGTATCATACATATAAATTTTTATCTATCTGTAATTTATATTGCAATTGTTCTTTTTATAGCTTTTTACACAACCAGATTATTTTATGAATTTAGATATATGTACAGACTCTTGAAAGTTCGTGGAGAGATAATAAAGATACTTTTAAAATTAAAAATTAACAAAAAAGAAGCCAATATTTTAGCAGAAAATTTAGTTTTAAAAAAAACAGATGTGAAGTCATGGGATGAGATACCAAAAGATATAAGACATGAGATTAAGTTATCGTTGGAGAATTTGAATAGGTATAAGTACGGAGATACTCTATTAAAAAGAATTATAAACAGAAACTTAAAAAGATATTAAGTTGTTATAATAATTTTCCTCTATTTCTAATCATATCAACATTATATAAATATGATACTTTTATAGTATAATAGTTTGGTTCTAATATACTTATATAATACTGTGAAATATAAATCAGAGAAAGTTAGTGATACAAAAAAACTTGCAGAAGAAATATCAAAAAGCATAAAAGGTGACGAAGTTTTATGTTTGTATGGAGATTTGGGAGCTGGTAAAACTACTTTTACAAAAGTTATTGCACAATCTCTTGGATTTAAAGATGATATAACATCTCCTACATTTATAATAAGGGCAGATCATGAAAATAATGGTAGATATCTATATCATTTTGACTGGTATAGACTAGAGGATAAAAAAGATTTAGAAATGATAGGCTTTTATGATGTTTTAGGGCACGGTATAGTAATTATTGAATGGGCAGATAAATTTAAACATGTGATAGATGCGTTAGATCAAAGTAAAGTTATAAAAATCTATTTTAAACATAGGTTATCTGGCTCCAAAAGATCTAAAAATAATAATATTAGAGAAATAGAGGTTAACTATGGAAATACTAATAATTGATGGAACATATGATAAGCTAAAATGTTTTTTGTATAAAGATAATAAGGTAGTAAAAAAGTTTGAAAGTGAACTCAATAATGTATTTTTATCTTTGGATAAAATTTTTAGTGAATTTAGATATGTTAGTTTTATAGGTATTAATAAAGGTCCTGGCTCTTTTACTAGTACTAGAGCATCTCTTGCATATGTGAAAGGATACTCTCTTGCAAGAAAAACTCCTATCGTTGCTATATCGTCATTTGACGTATTGAAAGAGATGGGAAAACCTGAAATTGTGTCAGCTGGAAGGGGAAATATTTTTATAAAGAAGGGAAATAGTTATAAAATTATAAGTGATGAAGAATCTTCACCTTATGCAATTGATTATGATATATTTTTTGAGATTATAAAAAGAAAGATTAAAGATAAAGAATTTGATAATCCTTTATATGTACTTCCATTATATATAAAAACATTATGAATGAACGAAATCTGAACATACTAGGTATTGAGACATCTTGTGATGATACTGGAGTTGCAATAGTTAAAAATGGCTATACAATTGTAGATTCGTTGCTATCTTCTCAGGACCATGTTGATACAGGTGGGGTTGTTCCAGAGAAAGCATCAAGGATGCATATCGAGGTTTTACCTTTACTTATAGATAAAATAATAAAAAGAAATCCAAATGTTGAAATTTCAAAAATAGCTGTAACTCTAAACCCAGGTCTTGTGCCCGCTCTACTTGTAGGTGTTTCTTTTGCTCATGGATTTGCTAAAGCAAAAAATTTACCAATAATTAATATTAATCATCTGTATGCTCACGTATACGCTAATATTCTTATTAATCCTAATATAGAATTTCCACATATTTCCCTACTTATATCGGGTGGGCATACACAGATTATAAAGGTCATGTCTCAAACTTCAATGGAGGTTATAGGTCAAACTTTAGATGATGCAGCAGGGGAGGCATTTGATAAGGTTGCAAGAATGTTTGATCTTCCGTATCCAGGAGGTCCACATGTATCTAGGATTGCAAGAGATGGGAATGAGAATGCTATAAATTTCCCAAGACCAATGATAGGATCAAAGGATTTTAATTTCTCATTTTCTGGTTTAAAAACATCAGTACTTTATTATATAAAAAATCATAATAGATTGGGATGCAAGGATATAAATAGGGAAGATGTTCTGGCATCATTTGAATATGCAGTAGCTGATGTATTAGTTAAAAAAACTATAAAAGCAGCAAGAACACTTGATATAAATACCATCACAATAGCAGGAGGTGTAGCTTCGAATTTGAGAATAAGAAAAGAATTCGAAAAACATAAGGACGAATTTAAGCTGTATTTTCCTCCGATAGAATTATGTACAGATAATGCAGTTACAGTAGCTGGTTTAGCATATCACTATTAGTTATATACTCCTATAATAATAATGTTTTTGATATATGAAATAATTACTATTTATGATACAATCACATATTACAAGTAAGCTTATTTAGAAGGAAGCTTATTTTCCTGTTGATTTATATAATTAAACTTTAATGGTAAAGAAAAACAAAGATTTTTCTAACAAGTTTTTATTAACTAAAAAAGGGCTAGAATCTCTAAAAGAGGAATATAGTGATAAGGTTAATATACAAAGAAGACATATTAATGATGATATTAATAGGGCTCGTCTGGAGGGTGATATATCTGAAAATGGTGCATACTCTGCAGCTATGCTTGAGAGAGAACTTAATGAAGCTAGGATAAGTGAGATTGAAGATATACTCAAAAATTATATTATTGCGACGGACAGAGGTGATGATAATATAGTCCAAATAGGCTCCAAGGTTGTTGTTAGTTCAGAAAAAGGGCAGAAAACGCTTATGATGGTAGGTGTATCAGAGAGTAATCCTATTGAAGGTAAAATATCAGTAGATTCTCCTATAGGGGCTGCTTTAGTTAAAAAAAGGAAAGGAGATAGTGTGAAGGTAAGCGTGGGAGATGATGTAGTAGAATATACTATATTAAGTATAGAGAATTAGATACATTAATTGACAGTTATGTCCATTTTTAATAAATTTTTTGATTCCAATCAGAAACAGGTAAAAAGACTTGAGAGTAAAATTGCACTTATAAATGATTTTGAAGATAAAGTATCAAAATTATCGGATGATGATATAAGAACTAGGATCCAAGATATAATAAAAAAATTTGCTAAAACTAAAGATGATGATATAGAGAAAGTAAGAGATGAATTTTTAGAGGAAGTTTTTGCAATAGTAAGAGAATCTGCTAAAAGATCACTTAATCATAGGCATTATGATGTCCAGCTTATGGCAGGACTTGCTATGGCCCAAGGAAGACTTGTAGAGCTTTTGACAGGAGAAGGAAAGACCCTTGTTGCAACATTACCATTAACATTATATTCTCTATTTAAAAAAGGAGCTCATATTGTCACTGTTAATGATTATCTTGCAAAAAGAGATGCTGAATGGTGTGGTCATATTTACTCATTTTTAGGACTTTCCATAGGTGTAGTTACTTCTGATAAAACATATAAGTTTGTTCCATTGGATAAATTAAAAGAATATGGAAAAACAGAATCTGAAATAGATGCATTGAAAAAAGAAGGGTTCAGGTTGAACAGTATGCATGGAGCACAGCTTTTTGAGTGTACCAAAAAGGAAGCATATGAATGTGATATTACATATGGGACTAATAATGATTTTGGTTTTGATTATTTAAGAGATAATCTTGTATATTCAAAAAGTGATTTCTCTCAGAGAGAACTTTTCTTTTGTATAGTTGATGAAGCTGATTCAGTATTAATTGATGAGAGTAGAACTCCTCTAATAATATCTGATCCTGTTGAGAGTGATGTATCTTCATATACGCGTTTTGCGCAAATTGCACAACAATTAAATGTTGGTGATGATTATATCCTTGATGAAAAGATACAATCTGTAACTTTAACAGAAAGTGGTATAGATAAGATAGAAAAGATTATGAATGTTGATGATATATGGAGTGACTATAAAAATACATACCATCTTGAAAATGCTTTAAAAGCAAAATCTTTCTTTATTAAGGATGATGAATATCTTGTTAAGGATGGTAAAGTTATAATAGTTGATGAATTTACAGGTAGAATAATGCCAGATAGGCGGTTTTCAGAGGGTCTTCATCAGGCAATAGAAGCTAAAGAGGGTGTTGATATTCTACAAGAAAGTAGGACTTTAGCAACTATAACATTTCAGAATTTTTTTAGATTATATAAATATCTTGCTGGTATGACTGGGACTGCTATGACAGAGGCTGAGGAATTTTTCAAGATTTATCATCTTGATGTTATAGCAATACCACCTAATAGACCTAATATAAGGATAGATTATGCTGATAGGGTATATAGAAACAAGGATGCGAAATTTAGAGCTGTCATAGAGGAAATAAAGGAGAATAATAAAAAAGGTAGGCCTTTACTCGTTGGTACAACATCTGTAGATACATCTGAATATCTCTCTAATCTGCTTTCTAAAGAAGGCATTCTGCACACTGTTTTGAATGCGAAGTATCATGAGCAGGAAGCTGAAATAATCTCTCATGCTGGAGAAAAAGGTCAGGTAACTATAGCTACCAATATGGCAGGAAGAGGTACTGATATAGTTTTGGGTGAGGGAGTTAAAGAGCTTGGAGGTTTACATGTCATAGGTACTCAAAGACATGAATCGAGAAGAATTGATAATCAGTTGCGTGGAAGAACTGGTAGACAAGGAGATCCTGGATCAGCTAGATTTTATGTATCACTGGATGATGATTTAATGAGAATATTCGGTGGAGAATCAGTGGCAAGAATACTTTCTACTTTAAAAGTGGACGAGAATGTTCCTATCGAAGCAGGTATTATTTCTAAACAGATTGAATCATCCCAGAAGAAAATAGAGGCATATAATTTTGATACTAGAAAATCTCTTGTTGACTATGATGATGTTATGAATAAGCATAGAGAGGTAGTATTTAGAAAAAGGAAAAAATTTCTAAATAATATGGAGGATAAAAATTTTGATTATAAAAAAGAGGTATTAGATAAGATAAATACTCAATTAGAAAATTTAGTGGATGCTGTAGCTCCAAATGAAGATGTAACTAAAGAAGAATTAGACACTATAATAAATGATTTGTATGCGATTATTCCTAAAGAAATTTTTGAAACAGTTTTGAAAGTATCAGGAGTATCCTACGAAGAATGGGAGGATTTAATATTTAAACAGTCTGGAGTAGGTAAGTCTAAGGTTATAATTAAAGAAGATCTTTTGGATCAATTGCAAAAAATAGTAGAGGAAGCATTATCAATGCAGGAAGAAGTCTTTACTAAAGAAGTATTTAGACAAATTATGAAAGATTCTTATCTCCAAGTATTGTCATATCTTTGGACTGACCATATTGATGCTATGGATTATTTAAAACAGAGTATAGGACTTCAAGGATATGCTCAAGTTGATCCTTTAGTAGCATATAAACAAGAAGCGTTTTCTATGTTTGACAGATTTATTAACGCAGTTGAATATGAATTTGCAAGAAGGGTATTTTATGTTCAGAAAGTTGAAGTACAAGAACCTTTAATGATAGAGAATTTAAATGATATACAATCTAATTTATCACTGGAAAATAGGGATAACAATATAAAGACTATGAATGTTAAAAATCCAATAACATTATCTGGTACATCAAAAAAAATAGGAAGAAATGATCCTTGTTTTTGTGGTTCTGGAAAAAAATATAAAAATTGTCACGGTAAGGTTGTTTAGAAAGTCCTCCCCTACTCCTCACTCTCCATATATTATACTCAGTTATTTTCAGAGTTTTTTTGTATAATTTTTATAATGAATAAATATCTGATGCCTTAAAAATCATAATTTACTCCCCTATCATACTATAGGGTTTATGGATTATGAAGTTTAGATATTTTATTAAAAAGGTTGGTGTTATAAATTATATTGGGTATTATATATTTGATTATCAGTTAATTTTTTAGTACAATGCACTTTGTTGTATACCATATATAAATGACTGGAATGTCAGTAGTATTGATATACATATAATCCGGCAAGTTCTTTTACAATTATAGAGGAGGTCAGTCACAGTGTCTACAGTTCCAATATATATTGGAGAATCTGGTACTAAGAGGCGTAGTGTATTTAATGTCAATATTTGGAGGTTTGTATTAGTTTTCACAATACTTGGTGTAATTTCTTGGTATATCACTGGTGGTTCTAGATATCAAGCTCTTAATTGGTATGTAACTTTAATTTGGAGCTTGAATGTTCCGCTTGCAGTTATATCATTCCTTGGAATAGTAGCCCTCAAAAGATATAAGATTAATCCATCTAGGTTTCCTGGAACTATCAATAAGAAAGTAATTTTTATAGTTCCATCTGTAGCAAGGCTAAGTGTTATCCCAGCATTGAGGAGAGTCATAGATTCTATTATTGAGTTTGCTCCATTAAATCTGGAAAATTTCAGAATAGATATTGTTGTTGATGAGGGATCTGAAGGTATATCAATATTACAGGAGATATATGGGTCTAGTGATTTAGTTAGGATACTGGTAGTTCCGCATGGTTACTCAACCACCAATGGTACTAAATATAAGGCAAGGGCTAATGAATATGCAATGGGGATTAGGTCTGTTGACGGGGAAAATTGTGAAAATACGTGGGTGTATCATCTTGATGATGATACATCTGTCAGGTATGACACAATAGCATCAATAGCAGAATTCATTTCTAAAAAAGGAAATGAGCTTTATCTAGCACAAGGAGTTCTTACCTTTCCCTATGAAAGGTCGGATAGTGCGATTAGTAGGTTTGCTGACTCTATTCGTCCAATTGATGACCTGTCAAAATTCTACTTCTTTACAGGTGGTGGAACTCCCAGGATGGGATTACATGGTGAACATCTGCTGATAAGAGGAGATATAGAGGAAACAATAGGTTGGGATTTTGGAAGAAGAGTTAAGGTAGAGGATGCTTATTTTGCACTTTTCTTTGCAAAGAAATATCCTGGAAAATCTGGATTTTTGAATAGTGCAACTTATGGATCATCTCCATCAAGTGTTAGGGATCTAGTAAAACAACGCAGGAGGTGGTCTTCTGGATTAATACACTTAATTTCAGATAAGTCCATTCATCTTAGAGACAAAAAGGTTTTGTCTTACGCGGTTTTCATATGGTTGGTTGGTTTTGCGCAGAACGTTTGGGTTGTAATCCTCGTAGGATTACTGATTGGTCAAAACACTGCACCCGTCTTCAGAGGCATTGTTTTGCTTTGGAGTTTCAATATGGCTTTTCAAATGTGGAGCTATATGGAGGGGGTGAAAATTAATCTAGGTGTCTCAGAAAAAGGAGGAATTATAAGGAAATATCTTCATATGGCGATGGCTATACCAGGAGTGTTTTTGATTCCGGTTATTGAATCAATAGCATCCCTACTCGGTCTTATAGAGTTTTTACTCAGGAAGGAAGGGTTTGATGTTATACAAAAAAGGCTTTAGGAGAGGATGGTTGTTAGTATTTGTTATTTTTGCATTAATCCTTTCAGGATGTGCAAATACTACAACTACAAAGAAAATAGCAAGTCAGAAACAAGGAGGGATAACTACCCCTAAGGTAACAAGTCAGACGCCAACATTACCTATCCAAGTATCTTATCAGAGAGGCATTGATATTCTTTTATATGGGAACTATCCTGATATAAAAGGATTAACGGAAAATCTGTTTACTCAGTTAAAGAGTATAGGGGTAAACAGTATTGCAATCAATTTCCCTTTCTACATGGATAACTTGTATTCGTCTAGTGTGTACACAGGTAAATCTACTCCTACAGATTTGGAACTTCAGAAAATACTGTCTATAGCACATGGGTTTGGCTTCAGTACAAATCTAAGACCTATTTTGGATCAAAAGAACCTTAAAGGAGGAGGTGATGGCTGGAGAGGTATAA
>JAJZKG010000038.1 GCA_021809565.1 bacterium
GTTTTTATATTTTTATTATAGACTATTGCAACTTAAATTAAAACACAATAATATACTATATATGAATTCTATAAATATAATCATTATTATAATATTCATTATATATGTATATAGAGGATACACTGATGGAGGAGTTCGTATTATTACAGGATTCTTAGGATTAATAATTGCATATATAATATCTGTTAGGTATTACTCATTTGGAGGAGGACTATTAGACAAAATATTTCACATATCTCTTGGATTAAATAGATTTATTGCTATAGTAGTAACATTTATTATAGTAATAATTCTATTTGAAATACTCTCAGGATTTTTTTATAAAAAAATCCCAAAAGAATTTAGATCTTCTGCAATAAATAAATATATAGGCGTTGCACTTTCATTTACAGAAGCTCTCATACTTATAAGTTTTCTAATATTTATTATCATTAATATAAATTTTTTCCCAGATCAATCAAATATAAAATTAGGAATAGAACAATCAACAATAGGAAGATATATAATAAAAGAGAATAAAAAAATACTTGATCCTCTCATAGGAAATGAAATAAGTAAGATAACCTTAACTAAAAATGTAGTAATAAAATCCAAATGAGTGAATCAAAAATAAAAAAATATATAGATGATATAAGACCAGGAGTAATAACAGGTGCTGCCGATAATGATCCAGCTGGAATATCAACCTACTCAATATCAGGATCACAATTTGGATATTCACAAAACTGGCTAATGCTTATAAGTATTCCTATGCTTATAGCAATTCAAGGTACTGTTGCAAGAATTGGAGTCGTAACAAAAAAAGGGCTCAACGAAATACTGAAAAATGAGTATGGAAGAATTGTAGCTTTTGGTATATTTGCTATCCTTATTGTATGTAATACATTTACAATTGGAGCTGATATGCTTGCAACATCAGCATCAATTGACATGTTCTTTACAAATAATACTTCTAATACATACTATATACTGATACCTTTATTCCTTTTTCTATCGTATATAATAATATTTAAAAATTATCAGAAAATAGCTAAATATATGTTTTTTGGATCTCTAGTCTTTCTAGCGTACTTTATAACTGTTCTATTAGTACATCCAAATGTATTTGCAGTACTTAAAGGTACTTTTATTCCTAATATCTCTCAATTTTTCAATAAGAATTATGCAATAACTGCAACAGGAATACTTGGAACTACAATCTCACCATATCTACTTTTCTGGCAACAAGAAGAAGAACAAGAGGAGAAAAGAATATTATCATTTGCAAAAAAAGAACGTAAAGCTGTAAGTGTAGGATTTATATTTTCTCAAGTTATGACTATCTTTATCATTACAGCTGCAGGTGCAACTCTATACAAACATCATATTAATATACTCAATTCTCCATATCCCGCAATTACTACTGCATCAGTACTAAAACCTCTAGCAGGAGCTATTACTGAACAACTATTTGCTATTGGAATAATATCAGCAGGTCTTATTGCCATACCTGTACTTGCTATATCTTCATCATATGCATTTACTGAACTTACTCAAAAAAGGGGATTTCTATCAAATAAATTTAAAGAAAGAAAATTATTCTACTATATAATAATTGCATCTCTTCTTTCAGGGTTTGTTTTTGCTATATTTAAAGTAAATACAATAAATGCTCTCTACTATTCTCAGGTATTAGATGGTATACTAGCACCTCTGATTGTTATATTCATTATAATAATTGCAAATAACAAAAAAATTATGGGAAATAATACAAATAAAATATTTGATAATTTTTTCTCAATTCTATCATTAATAATAATGGTTGGAGCTAGTCTTTTAATATTTTTCTAAATAATGAAAGAGATAAGAAAACCTTTTTTAAAATTAATAAGGTTATACCAAAGAACAATATCCCCAGATCATGGAATATTTCATTCAAAATTTCCTCAAGGATATTGCAGATATAATCCTACCTGTTCAGAATATACCTATCAGGCAATTGATAAATATGGATTAATTAAAGGCTCTATAATTGGATTTTATAGAATT
The DNA here is from genome assembly GCA_021809565.1 of bacterium. Next base: position 2,029 of record JAJZKG010000038.1, read on the forward strand.
CTTCGATGCAATCCATTTTCTAAAGGTGGAGAAGATCCTGTAAAATAAATATATATACACCATATTTGACAAAATTTTTCATTAAGAATATATTTCTATTACTAAAATTAGTCCAACTCAAACATCATGATTAAAAAAATAATCAAAAGGGATGGTACGTCTGTATCATTTGACTCAAACAAAATTACTCAAGCTATAAAAAAGGCAGGAGATGCAGCTTTAAAAGATTTTAAGGAAGAAGATGCTGAAGAATTATCATCAAAAGTTATAGCTATACTCAATAAAAAATATGGAGATAAAATACCTAATGTAGAACAAATACAAGATGTAGTAGAAATTACTCTTATGGCTCAAAATGATGAGAGATTTCATCGAATTGCTAAATCATATATCCTTTATAGAGAAGAACATTCAAAGATTAGAGCTAGCCAGGAAAAACTTATGGAAGGATTTACTACAAATCTTCCATTTACCGAAAATGCTCTTAGAGTTGTTGCAGGAAGATACCTTAAAAGAGATGCTATTACTGGAAAAATCATAGAATCTCCAGAAGATATGTTTAATAGAGTAGCAAAATCTCTTGCGGAAGTAGAAAAATTATATGGAAAAGATAAAGAAAGTATAAAAAAAATAGAGGAACAATTTAAAGAGATTCTATACAATTTTGAATTTACCCCAGCTGGAAGAACACTCACAAATGCTGGATCAGATACTAAACTAGTTGCTAACTGTATTGTCCTTCATATGGAAGATAGTATGAGAGGTATATTTGAAACATTGAAAGATGCAGCCCTTCTTCAACAGTCAGGATCAGGATTAGGATTTCCTTTTCATCTACTCAGACCTGCAGGAATGAGAACTATTAGAACTAAAGGAGTAGCATCAGGACCTGTATCATTCTTAAAAGTCTATAACGAAGCTTTTGGAGTTATTAAACAACAAGGAAGACATGGAGCTAATATGGCAGTAATGTCTGTAGAACACCCTGACATACTAGATTTTATAAATGCTAAAAGGGTAGAAGGTGAAATTAAAAATTTCAATATATCAGTTGGAATAACTGATAGATTTATGAAAGAAGTAGTCTCTAATAGTAAAAAGCCTTGGATTTGTGAATTTAATGGAGAAAAAATGAAACCTAGAACTATAGTTAGAGATCAATATGGAGTAGTAGTTGATATTAAAGAATCTACACTAACTGCAAAAGAATTATTTGAAGAAATTGTATCTGCAGCATGGAGTAACGGAGAACCTGGAATAGTATTTCTAGATGAAGTTAATAGGAAAAATCCAGTACCAGAATTAGGTAGAATTGAGGCATGTAATCCTTGTGGAGAACAATTCCTACAAGATGGAGATGTCTGTAATCTTGGATCTATAAACCTAGAGAAATTCGTTAAAAATGGGAAATTAAATGAAGAAAGACTCAAAGAAGTAACTCGAATATCTATACGACTTCTTGATAATGTTATAGATATATCTGAATACCCAGTAGAGAGAATAAATAAAGTATTTAGAGGAAATAGAAGAATTGGACTAGGAATAATGGGTTTTGCAGATTTATTATACCTATTGAAAATAAGATATGATTCAGAAGAAGGCTTGAAAATGGCTTCAAAAGTAATGAAGATAATAAATGAAGAAGCTCATGCTGCATCTCAACAACTTGCAAAAGAAAAAGGAGTATTCCCTAATTACGATCTTTCAATATACAAGAAAGATAAAATCAAAATGAGAAATGCAGCTCTTACTACTGTAGCTCCAACTGGATCCATATCTATGATATATGATGTATCCTCTGGAGTAGAACCTTATTTTGCACTATCATACTATAAAGAAGTTATGGGAGGACAAAAACTCTATTATACTAATAAACATTTAGAAAAAGCTCTAAAAGAAAAAGGTATTTACTCAGAAGAAATTATTGAGCAAATTGCAATGGAAGGTTCATTACAAAATATAAAAGGAATCCCAAAAGATATTAAAGATACTTTTGTTGTTGCAATGGATATATCAGCTGAAAATCACATCAAAATACAAGCTGCATTCCAAAAATATACAGATAATGCAATATCAAAAACATGTAATTTTCCTAACTCAGCTACAAAAGATGATGTTATGAAAGGATATATACTTGCTTGGGAACTAAAATGTAAAGGGTGTACTGTTTATAGAGATGGATCAAGAGATATACAAGTATTAAATCTACTAAAAGATAAAAAAGCTGAAACAGAAAAAAAGAAAATATCAGTTATATCAGATAAATCTCAGTTATCTAATTCAGAAAGATGTCCTGAATGTAATGAAAAAATGGAATTGAAAGAGGGTTGTGCAACTTGTCCAAGTTGTGGATACTCATATTGCTCAGTCTAAATAATGAAAAGAGGAGAAGGTATTATACTTGTTAATACAGGAGGAGGAAAAGGAAAAACAACTGCAGCTCTAGGAATAGCTCTTAGAGCCTGTGGTTATGATCTACATGGAGTTATGATACAATTTATAAAAGGATCTTGGTTTTATGGTGAAAAAAAAAGCTTTAAAAAATTAGCTCCTAATTTTAAACTTATAACACATGGAAAAGGTTTTGTAGGGATTATAGATGATAAACTCCCTTTTAAAGAACATAAAAAAATTGCTAGAGAAGCAATAGAAATCGCTAAAAAAGAAGTTATAAAAGAATCTAATGATATAGTAATACTTGACGAAATTAATTATGCAGCACATGGAAAACTTATAACTATACAAGATATTCTTGATATAATAAAATTGAAGAATCCTACTACTGATCTTATACTTACAGGAAATTATGCAGATAAAAGAATTATAGATCTGGCAGATACTGTTACAGAAATGAAAGAAATAAAACATACATACTCAAAAGGAAAACTCGCAAAAATCGGAATAGACTTTTAAAATATATGATATAATTTTTATTTAGATTACAGAATTTATAAGTGGATAGGAAAATAAGACTCTTAATAAAAGGTGACATCAATTATAAATTACTCTCTCGATTAGTAAAATCTAAAGAGATCTATGAGATCGG
>JAJZKG010000039.1 GCA_021809565.1 bacterium
AAAGTAATAAAAATTTTAAAAAAATAAACAGGTCTATAGTATTATACTACCACTATTTATAAAATACTTACTATTATTCAATTGGTCAACTACTTCTCCATATGCAAACGTTCTATAAAGTTTAGTTATCTTTATTTTGTGAATCTTTCCAATTCTTGCATTAGCATCCTTTACGAAAACTACTACATCCTCTATTTTTCCTATTCCTTCGCCTCTAGGATTTCTTGCGTTTAGACGCACATCATATGTTCCCCCTTCAACTAATTTTTCGATTCCCATCTTTATTCCCCTAATATCTACTAGAATCAAAAAGTATTTAAGTATTTTCTGCAAAAGAATTTTTTCAAATACTTTTTTTTATGTTGTGTTGTATTCGAAAGTGATGTTATCTATTCCATAATTTTCATAAGGAGAGGTACTGTTTGTAATTGTTGAGTTGTTTTGATAAAATAATAATTGATTGAAGCCATAACTTACATTTAAAGTTGCAGTATAATTTTCTATTTTGTTAGTTGCATTAATTGTGAGTGGTTTATTTGCGTTGTTTACATCTAAGTAAATAGGATTATTATAAATTAAATTTACTATTTTTGCATTCATATTTATTTTTCCTGCTTTTGGAGCAAATATAACTATCCCTCTAACGTTTCCGCCCCACCATTCTGTTGCGTATGTAACATTAACACATCCTCCTTGTGAATCGCAAAACGGCAGGTAGCCTGAGGTGTATCCAGGTATCCACGTTCCTATAGTGTATGAGGTTATTGTTTTGTTGAATACACTTAGATTTGCATTTTTAACATAAAATGCTGTCAGGTTATTATCTTGATAAGACTGTCCAAATATACTTGTCAGGTATGAATCTAATGTGTAATACGCTTGTGTATTATAAGCTTTTTTAAGTACTACAATTAAGCCAACCCTGTATTGTTCTAACCATAAAAGTGATAGATCAGAGTAATTTTCAATAATTGGCGATGGGTACTGTACCGCATAATCTCCAGTAATATTAGCAGTTTGTAAGTATAGTGCCGAAACTGCTAATGGTATATTTTCATCTAATTGCTGTTGTGTTGCGTTGATTCTTGTTGGATAACCGCCTACTAAAGGTATTTTTGCTGCTGTATCGTAGTACATAGATAATCCAGGATACAAATAACCGGTTTCTTGGCTTGGTAAAGCTGGCAGCATTAAAATTGAAAATTGATTAGTTAAGTTTTGCGTTCCTAGATCTTTAAATGCATAAGGTATGGTTGCATTTGTAGTTAACTGATTTGCAAATGAAGTTGATAATGGCATACCATTATACTCTATTAAAATTAAAACAGTGATACCGAGTACTGACAAAATAAGATTTTTATTTATATAATGTACCTTTTCACGAAGGTTCTTAAAGCCAAAAGCAGCAAGTACCGCTAATGCTAACGTCACAACAAAATCAAATCTTCCAGGTTCTCTTAAAACATTGAATATAGGTAATGCTTTATATGCCGAGTAAAGTGAAGGAATACCTGTACTTGTGTCGGTTATTTGAAGTATAGGTCCAAGAGCTAAAATTCCAAATATTATACCTATTATTAACCAATACTTTATTTCTATCAATTTATTCTTTTTGTGCTCATGATATAAAGCAAAAAGTACAAGAGCTAAAACAGTGAAGCCTATGTATGCTATTTTTTCAGTTACATCAGCAGAGTACTGTATACCTTGGTAGTTTAATTCATATGTTTGATTGAAGTATGATAATGAAGCATCATGGAAAATACCATTATAATAACTTGGTAAAAAGAAGGAGATAAGAGGATCGCTATATAACATATTATTTGCAATTCCATTTAATTGATTAGCCGTATTTATTGTAGAAGAGTTATACGCACTTGAAAACCATAATATAAACGGAGAGCTTAAAATTAAAAATACTACTGCCATTAGACCTAAATTATAAAATGTTGTTTTTCTCAAAATTTCTCTTCTTTCAATTATTAATAAAATGATTATACTTACTAAAGCAAAAAAGATCATCATTATTCCTTGTTCTATATCTCCCATAAAAGTTACAAGAACTAAACTTAAACCGCCTAATGTTGAGTTAAGTATGTTTATTTTTTTATCTTTAATCGCAATTATGAAAAATAACACGAATAATGGTATGAACTCTGTAATTGTCCATTGTAAATGAGAGTATGATTGTGAAATGTGAACTGGGCTAAATGCAAAAATTAATCCGGCTAGAAATGCTGCGTAGTTATCCTTAATTAGATACTTAGCAAGCATAAACATGAATACTCCACCTAAAATGAAACTAGTAAAGAATAGGAAGTTATACTCGAATGCCAAACTTATATTTTGCAAAAAGGAAAATACCAAACCGGCTAATGGTGTCATAGTTTGAGTTGCTAGATTTGCTCCTACAGGATATAGTATCATATTAGTTATGTAAGGATTTGAATGAAGTACAAATGCTGAAAATGGAACCCACCATAAACCCCATAGGCTTTGGTAAACGTCACCCCCTCCATTAACAACTAATCCGTTTGTATTTACAAATAGATTCCAAAACATCACAAATGATATTACTGCATATATTATCATTGCAAAAATATATGGTTTAAGTCTTTCTTTTGTGATATTATATTTTTTAAGATCAATTATCATATAAAAACTCTATCGCTTAAGAATAATTATCCACTAATATTTATAATTCTATACGCCAAAGCATAAATATACTTTGCGAATAGTTTTATATTAATATAAAATGATTTAATGCCAGAACAAAAAAATAACACAGTAGGTAAAGAGACAGGCAGTACTTTATCACTTTTATATATAGGACAAATTTTCGGCGCAATAATAACAGTTGTAACGTTCATTTATGTTACGAGATTTTTAGGTCCTTCTAATTATGGAATATATGTATTTGCAGTAGGTTTTGCTGCTTTAGTAAGTGCATTTGGTAACTTCGGTTTAGGAAGTTACATGAGTAAAAATCTTTCTCAATTTTCTTATCAAAAAAACTCAAAAGGAATAAGCAAAACCATATCCTCATCATATTTCTTGTTATTTTTAATTGCAGGGATACTTACTATTTTAGCTATTTTAATAAGCAAATTTATTCCATCACTTTTTTCATCATTGGATATATCTACCTTAACCTTAAGCCTTTCAGGCTTGATAATCTTCTTTCAAATGATACAAAATGTAAATGTGCATGCTCTTGTCGGTTTTTCTTATGGAAAACCAGCATCAGCAATACCGGTTGTTGTTGATTTAATACAATTAGTCGGAATAATCTCTTTTTTATACATAGGTTTTGGTGTAAACGGCGCAATTCTTGGATTACTTATTGGAAATATTTTTGGTTCGGTATTATCAATATACTTTATTTTGCATAAAGCCAAAAAATTACCCGAATTTAAACTTTCAATCCCAAGTAAAAAATCTGTATTTGATGCATTTAACTTTTCATTCCCTTTAGCAATTAATAATGTTATAAATACATCGATACAAAACTTTTCAATATTATTTTTGGGATTTTTTGTAACTTCATTTGTAATAGGTAATTATGGTGCAGCAATAAAAGGACTAAACTTCGCAACAATTTCTTACGGAACAATGTCGATGGTTATGCTTCCATTATTTACTAAAATCAACAGTAGTAAAAAGAGAGATAAGGCAAAGGATTATACTAATATTTTACTTTATGCTTTAATTATTACATTGCCTTTTATAATATACGTAAGTGCAATGGCAAAACCAGCAGTATATCTTTTAATTTCAAATAAATACAATATAGCGCCTTTATACTTAACATTAATTACTTTTGGAATGGCGCTTAATCTATTCGGATACTATTCAGGAAGTATTTTAGCATCGAAAAATCTAACAAAAAAACTTTTAAAATATAATGCAGTATCAGCAATAACTCAATTCATATTGATGTTGATATTAACACCTTATTTTGGTGTGCTTGGAGTGATAATTCCTGTTTTTGTAATTGGTGGTTTACTTAATAGTGTATTTATCGGCATAGCAGTAAGAAAAAACGTATCAGCAAAAATAAATCACAGAAGAATAATTCTTGCATTCATTGGAAGTATTTTGCTGTACATACCACTGTCTATATCACTATTACTCCCCAATATTATTTTAGAACTCATTATAGGAGCTGTATTATTATTAATTTTTTATCCTATATTACTTAATATATTAAATGTTATAAATAAAGAAGATATTGATAAAATAAGGGCTATTTTTCCAAATGTACCGTTATTTAAAAAATTATTTAATATTATTTTGGATTATACTAGAGTAATTTATGGTATACTAAATGAATGAAAAAAAAGACATTTCAATGGAGTTAGGAAGTAAGATGACAAAAGTAGCATCGTTCCTTACCTTTGGGAAGGGCATCTCGTTATTTATAAATTTAATCACATTTGTAATAATTGCAAGATATATAGGACCTTCGAATTTTGGTATATATACTATTATAATGAGCATTATTGCGCTGTTGAGTGGTTTTGGAAATCCAAATATAAGCTACTATCTATCTAAAAAAATCCCAAGATTATTTTCTACAAATAAGATTTCAGAAGCAAAATTAATGCTAGGCGATACTTTACTAATTACTTTATTTTTTTCAATAATACTTTCTGCTGTAGGAATAATTTTTGGTACATACTTCTTATCTACTGTTACGCATACCTACTTTTACTCTCTAGCTTTATTGCTGGGTATACCTATAATATTTTTCTCCCTTATTTATGGTAATCTTTATTTTTATATTCTAGGGCTAAATAAAGGAAAAGAACTTGCAGAAGCTTCGATAATCCATTCAATAACTCAATTTATATTTGGTGTTTCATTAGTACTTCTTGGTTTTGGAGTAGCAGGTGGAGTAAGTGGGTACCTAATGGGCTTAATCATAAGTACACTCTTTGAGTTTTTTGTTATATTGAAATTAATAGGTATAAACATAAATCTAAATGGTTTTAAGAAACGTGCAAAAACAATACTAGCATTTTCAAAATCACTTG
>JAJZKG010000040.1 GCA_021809565.1 bacterium
TTGCCGTCTCTCATGGTGTTGGTAGAATGTCAATGTGGTCTGCAAACAGAGATTTGGAATGCGGTAGTAACTATGTGTATCTCCAAGTCGTATCAAACTCTTGTAGTGGAGTTTCTCAAAGTAGTGGTGAATATGCTGATATACTAAGCCAAAATTTTGATGGTACGATTACTCTAAGTGCTGGTTTTGTTACTGTTGCAGATAAAAAACCTATACTTACACAAGATAATCCGGCTACAAGTCCATACCCAATATGGTCACCAACTGCTGCTTATCTAGAAGGTTCAAAGGTAGTATGGTATCATAATATTTATGAAGCTAAATGGTGGACACAGGGTGATGTCCCTAATGATCCTGTTTTACAATCATGGCAAACTCCATGGGAATTGATTGGGCCAGTATTGCCAGGAGAAAAACCTGTACACCAGCCAACACTTCCTGCCGGTACATATCCAAATTGGAATGGTACTGCTATATATAATACTGGGGATAGAGTGTTGTTTAATGGAGTTCCTTACCAAGCAAAATGGTGGAATCAGGGAGATAGTCCTGCAGCTGCATCATCAAATCCTGATGGATCACCTTGGGTTCCATTGACACAAGCACAAGTTAATGCAATTATATCTTCATTGAATAATAATCAATAAATTATTCTGATCTGATTTTTTTAAAGTCAGGTATAGGATGATTAATTCCTATTACTTTGATATTTGGGTACTTATTGAGTATCTTTGAAAAATATTCTTGTCCTTCTGATATATCAGTAAGTAGATGAGTATTTGACCCAAATGAAAATATGCACCCAGATTCTATGAGTTTTTCCAGTATTTGATCTTCTAATCTATATTTGTCTTTAGGATTAATTTCTAATATTTTTTTACAATTTAAGAACATTGATAAGTTATTGTTATTAATTGGAGGATGTGCAATTATGTCGCAATTTGATTTTAATAACCAGATAACGTCTCCTTCTCCATGCACTGCTCCAAGTACAATATCAGAATCTTTCAGTATATCATTAGGGATATTAAGTGTTCCTTGCGTGTCTAATACTTTTGCTTCTGTTCCTATGAACACTTTTAAATTCTTGTGATTTATTCTTTTTATATCATTATAAAATGTATACCAGTTATATGTTGGATTTTTATCTATATGTTCTGTGAATGCAATGGTTTTAATTTTTAAATGAATTGATTCCTCTATAACCTGTTGGGCTGTAATTTCCCCATCAGTTGTATTTGTATGTAGGTGTAAATCAATGTTTACCTTTGTGTTCTTATCCATATATTTTCTTTTTTTGTAAATTCTAATATATACCCTTGTATTATTGTTGTAATAAGGAACATCCAGTATCCAAAGACAAAAACCTGTAAAAACTTACCTAACATTGGAATATATTTGCTAATATAGTTGCATAAATATGTTCCAGGAATTGATATTAAAACCCAAATTCCTAAAAATAAATTTACTAATGCAGAGTATCTTTGTATATGCATGTTAGTTAATAATCCATTAATTCCGTGTGGGTAAAAAAGGAAAACAGTAAAGAATATCAATATTGGAATTCCTGGGGTAAATAATCCTCCCCAAAAAGCTTTTCCTTTACTTAAAACAGTGCCTATTATAAGTGTAATAAAAAAAGTAATTGCCAAAAATTCTCCTATGTAATGAAAGGAATGTAATCTTATATTAAAATATGTTGCAAATAATACTCCTATAGAACTAAGTATGAATCCGAATGGTAATAATTGAGATGTTATCCAAAATGGAAAGAATATATGCATTGATTTTCCATATGATCTTTTTCCTATTTTGTGTCTGTGTTTGTAAGTTACCTGTATATTCCCTCTTGACCACCTAACCCTTTGATTCCATAACCCTAATATTGAACTTGGTTCATCTGCTAAAACTCTAATGTTAGGGTCAAATCGAATTTCTCCTTTAGATTCTGTCAAAATATTCCATGTCATATCTGTATCCTCTGCAAGAGTGTCATGACTATATCCCCCACCTACTTTTTGAATAATACTTTTACGGATAAATGCACACCCTCCTGGAATTATATAGTGTACCCCAAGTACATTAAATCCTCTCCTCAGGATTTGTTGTCCAATTACATATTCAAATTGGATTAGTCCATTTAGAATATTATATTTATGTTCCTTTACATCAACACACCCTGCTAATCCACTTACATTTGGATTAGAAAAGTGTAAGGCTGCTCTATGAAATATATCTTTTTTAAATTGTATATCTGCATCTATGAAGAGTAGTATTTCCCCAGAAGATAACTTAATCCCCTCATTTAGGGCATATGATTTTCCCTTTCCCCCTGAGGTTCTATTAATTAAAATAATCTTACATTGTTTCTTTTTATTTATATTATCTATTTCATTTCCTTCCTTACCTAAATTGAACAAACCATTGTTTATTTCCCAGGGGTTTTGTTCAAATATCTTTCCATTATTTATTATATGTGTTGCATACTTACTAACTATACTTTTTGTGCTATCATGACTTCCATCATTTATTATAATTAACTCTTTTTTATTAATTGGGTAATCTGTATTTAAAAAACATTTAATTGTTCTCTCTATAACATCTTCTTCGTTGTGGGCAGGGATAATGAGACTGAATTTGGGTGTATTATGTATATTTATTTTGTAACTTTTGTGTCTAAATATGTTAAATATTGCAAGAAACATTAAGCTTATACCAAAGAGCAATATGATAGAACCAAATGTTGTTATTATGGATAGAAGCAGTATCATCGTATTTTAGCTTTCATTTTTTCTTTTTGTCTCTCTATTATTTCTGAAAAATTGTCAAATACTCCAGTTGATATAGTTGGTAATTGTATTTTATAGTTCATTTCATTAAAATGATATTTCCTTAATAGATTTATTATAATATATGGTATATTTACTCCAGAATTAACTGTAATGCCCATCCCTCCAGAACTTCTGGCATTTATTTCAGTCAACTTATATCTTTCTTTTTCTGATTTCATAAATTGAAAATTTATTGGACCAATAAATTTAAATATATTTGAAATCTCCTTTATTACAGTAGAAATTTCTTTATCTTTTATTATCCTTCCCTTTATGCATATTGCCTCCTCTACTACTTCTCTAACTCTCTGTACCTCAATAAGTAATTTTCCATTATTATCAAATAATGAGTCAACTGTAATTTCTGGTTGTAAGAGAACTTCTTGATATATATATTTATTGGGGTCATATTGAGACAGATCTTCTTTTGTTTCTATAAGGTGTACGTCTTTAGCTCCCCTTCCTATCCTTGGTTTGACAAATAAAGGAAATTCTAAATTGTCATATGGAATACGTCTTGGTAGGTACTTGTCTAATTTTTCGTAAATTTTAATTTTATCTGTTGTGTATTTAATTGTTTCATAAGGAGAAATTAGAACTCTACAATGAATTTTGTTTTGATTAAATGAAATTATAGGAAGTTCTTCATCTACCAATGGGATTAGATAATTGATTTTTTCCTTATCAATTAATTCATTTAATTTATCTAAATATGTGGGGTCGTTCGCCATTGGGATTTTATAAAAAGAAGATACTAATTCCTTTCCATATTTACCTTCTCCTCCATCTGCCCCCAAAATAATATCCTCTATTTCATTTAAGGATAAACTTTTTGCGAAACAAATTCCTGCCGGTCCCCCGATTCCTGTTAATAAAATTCTCATTGATTTATTATCCTTATAGGTTCAAATCCTTCTGCATATTGAAAGTGCCTACTTTGATTTCCTCTGAATTTAGCTAGAGATTTGACATTTTCATCACTAAAATATTTTTTTGTTTTTTGGGATGTATGATAATTCAAAAGATTAATTTTACTATTTATATACTTAGAAACATCGATGAAGTATATTGGTGCATAGGAAGAATATGTGTGTGCGTTAGTTTCATATAAAAAAATATTACCGACATTTCTTGCTGCCCTAAGTGTTTCTTCATATATAACGATGTGGTCTTGATGATACTCTTTATTAGTATGAGTAAATATTGTTGTTATTTGTTTTTGAATTATTATTTTTTCTAATATATGAAAAATTTTTTTCCTGTTGTTATTAAAATTTGTGTCAGATATACTATAAGTAAAAATATTTTTCTTTTGTAATCCAATGGATATTAACCCGTTTAGTGATTCATCTATTCTGTTGGTATTGTTCTTTATAGATACTCCGTTCTCTCCCTTGGAAAGTATTACTACGTAGATTGTATTTATATTTTCATTAAGTGATTTTATTAATGTTCCTCCACAACCTAATTCCACATCATCTGGGTGTGCGCCTACAAATAATATATTCTGATTAATCAAGTAAGGTCTCATAGTGTTATATAAACATTTTCGTCGATGCATATTGTAATATATATATATATATATATATGTCAATTATATATGTAAAACACCTTTAATCTAATTATGGGATATACCATGTTATTTATTTAAAATTATTTAGTTTTACCTAGGTCCCTATGCTAAAAAATTTTTTAAAACTATATAAAATATATTTGAATTATCCCGATTTGTATAGAGGTAAGAATTGGAGATAATAAATGATTCAAGACATGTTAATAGTTCAGATATGAAAGTTTCAAAAAATTGGATTGAAAGTATTGCTGTATACATAATAAGTATCGATTCCAAAAGTTTAATTTCTGTGGGAATGAAATATATAACTACCCCTAGAGGTGATAATTTTGTACAAGTTACCCAATATGAATTAGGATTCTTTAGATATAATGGTGTTATTGTGTGGGATTGGAGTTTATCCCCTAATAGTTCTTTTACTTTTACTCCTAATGGAAGTGGTGGTTATGATTGGGAAGGTTTAAAAACTTTG
>JAJZKG010000014.1 GCA_021809565.1 bacterium
AGTATTTAGTAAACTTTATGTAGAAATGGTAGATGCAATTATCATTGTAGATTTTCCTCTACTTGAGAAAAGTGATGATATAAAAAAGCTAAAACTTAAAATAGAAATTCCAAAAATAAAAGTTAAAATACTTATAAGATAAATATCCAAAGTAGAATATTTAAAATTTTCTATTGAAGCTAAAGGAATTATAAGTATTACTGCAAAAATTATAAAAATTATAAGTGCTATAATTCCAGAAATATATTTTGATATAAATATCTTGAACCTTGATATAGGCATTGATAAAACCAATCCAATAGTTTTATCTTCTATTGGTCCTACAATCTGAGAATTACAGAATGACACTATAAAAAATATGAGTATTATAGGGAGAAAAAGATCTATATATTTTCCTCCAAGATAAGTTAATAATGTAAGTTTATTTTGTGCAGATATTCCAAATGCTTTGAGCATGACTTTAGGAAGAGATGTTAATATTTTGTTATAAGATTTGGATTGATTCAACACTGAAGGAAAAGTTGTAACTAGAAGTAACGTATAGAGGAATGTACCCAAAGAATAGTACATAATAAATAGTCTTTTTTGTTTCAATATGTTTTTTATATATTTAACCATTTTAATCCAGATTCTTACTTATAAAATTCTAAAAATGTATCTTCTAAAGATAGAGGTGTGACACTAATATTCTCTACATCATATTTACTTAATATTTTTATTAATCCATTCATATCTCTTTTTACTTTCAAACTAATGCTTGTATCATCATTTGATTCAATTTTAAAATATTTGAAATCTTCAATATTATATTTACCTTTAAATTTAATAGAAACTGAAGATAGACTTTTTTTCTTAATATCATCAATGTCTTCTATGCTAATAAGTTCTCCTTCCTTGATAATTCCTATTCTATCGCAAATCTCACCAACTTCACTAAGATCATGAGAAGAAAGAAAAATAGTCGTGCCCCTTTTTTTTATATCCATGATCAATTTATGGAATATGTTTTGGTACAGTGGGTCTAGACCTCTCGATGGTTCATCTAAGATGATCAGTTTAGGGTTACAAATTAAAGAAATAACCAGAGAGGCTTTCTGTATATTTCCAAAAGACAATGTCTTTATCTTTTGGTGAAGTGGGACATCAAAAGTTTTTATTATATTATTATCAAATTCTGAAGAGAGTTTAAAATTATATATAAAATTTATATGATCTTGCAGTGACCAATTCATATTTAATATAGAAGATGAAGATCCGTATGAAATATCTTTTTTTATATCTACAATATTATCTTTTATATCCTTTGAAAATATTTTAATTGTCCCTTGATTTGGATATAAAAACCCCATTAAACAACTTATAGTTGTAGTTTTACCTGCACCGTTAGGTCCTAAAAATCCAAAAATTTCACCTTGTTTTAGAGAAAAATCTAAATTCTTTAAAACCTCTTTTTGTCCAAATGATTTTGATAAACTTGAAACTTCTAAAACGTACATGGTCTATATTGTATATTGTATGCTTTTATTATCAACATGTACATAATTAATATTTTATGTTAGTATATTAATGTAATGAAAACACTTAAGATATCTTTGGTTTTACTCACTTTATCCACGTTTGGAGTTGGCGTTGTTTTTGCTCAAACACAAACATCTACAAATCTTAATAACTTGGTTAAAGCTGGAATTCAGGAACAAAAAACTAACCCCGAAACAGCTCTTCTAGATAAAGAAGTTACTACAGGAGAAGTACAGTCGGCTGGAGAGATTAAAGGATCAGGATCTAAGGATTCAAAAGAGGTACAGATTCCTGAAGTCAATGTTGAAAAAGAAATAGAGACAGAGAGTAAATCATCAAGTAAAGATATTAATTCTAAAGACAGTGCTACAAAATCTAGCTCTGGTAAATAATATGTTAAAAAATAGAAAATATATATATCTTATTATCCTCATACTTATCGTAGTTGTTCTGTTATATAGTTTCAAAAATAAAACTATTACTACAGCACCAAATAGTATTAACAAGTTAGTTATTGCTCAATCCATAACAAATACTGGAACTCCATCTCAAATTACTAACACATTTAATCATTCAGTAGATAGAAATATATATATGTTTGTATATTTAAAGAATCCTGTATCTAATGAATCAATATCATATATAAGGTATTTTAATGGATACTATGTAGATTCATATAGTGTAAAGACCTCATCTAAAACTAATAGAATCCTTTATTTTAATTGGAATAAAACCCATAAACTTGATTACCCAACAGGTGTATATACCATTAAAGTATTCATAAATGGTGTATTTTTAAAATCCGTCAGTTATAAAGTTACATAACCCATTGATTTTGTAAAACAATGGATTCAGATCTGGTAATATGTTATTATCAAAATAAATGAAAATAAGGAATACTATACTTATAGTAATACTGATTGTTCTTATAGCAATTCTAGTATATTTTCTGTACTCTGTCTTTTCTTCAAAAAACAAACAACTCCAAAATATATCTATTGTATCTCAAAATTTAACAAGTTGTAATAATCAGAACGGATCTAGATCCGGATCTAGATCCAATGATTGGATGATAACTTATCAGAATCTCAAAAATTTATCTAAACTAAATCCAACAATCACAAATAATATTTTCAATTCTCCACATACATATATAATGGAATCTCCTTTAAAGTTCCAAAGTAATCCGTATGGAACTTTTGTTGCAGTTTTCCAAAGTTATCAAGCATTCAAATCAGATTTATTGAATAATAAAATAAATGCTAATTTTAAAGGATCTAGAGGAGGTTGGGTTTTATATGATAATGAGCATTGGTCAAAAACCCCAGTCATTGAACAACAAAATCCAGTTTTATATGAAAAACTTTTTACTAACCTTGCACATCAATATGGATATAAAGTTATTTTATCTCCTTCTCAGGATTTATTTGTGGAGTCAAAAAATAACTCAAATGGATCTCTATACTTAAATTCTGGTATTGCTAAAGCAACTTATAACTATGCTGATATATATGAGATACAAGCACAATCTTTTGAACAATCAAGATATAGAAGTAATCATATATTTACAAACTTTGTCAATAGCGTACTGAAACAGATCAATAACACAAAACCTATCATTGTAGGACTTAGTGTAAATCGGATTCAAAATGCTACACAACTATATAATGACTTTTTAAGTGTTAAAGGAAAAGTTCAGGGATTTTGGTTAAATGTACCAGGATCTACAACTAACAGTCTTAATATAGGGATACAATTTTTACAGATGATACAAAACAGTTGTAAATAACCTACTTCATTTTGTAGTTAAATCTTTTTTAGTGTATTAACAACAAGTGATAAATTATCTTTTAATATCAACTTATCTTCTTTAGATAATTTACCTATCTTATCCTTCATCTCACTTCTTAAGAGTTTAGAGAATTCCTTCATTTTCTCCCTACCATGATCTGTTATGGAAACTATTTTTTCTCTTTTATTATTGCCTTCTTCTTTGTGTATAAATCCTTGATTTTCAAGTTTAAATAATGCTTCCGTTACTGAGGGAGGTGATATATTCATTTTCCTTGATAGATCTACAACTCTAATATGTTTGTTTTCACTGATTATTCTTAAAAGTAAGGCTGATGAGATAAAATTATTCCCATATATGAAATGAGTTTTCATTTCCATTATAAGATCAATTATTTTATCTTCAATAGTATTATCCATTTCTATTATCAGTCCTTAATGGTATCTCCTTTATAAGGATAACAAAAATTAAGGATATTGCAACAACAATAGCTGCAAATAAAAGTACATAACTTATTGATTGAGTTAAAGATAGATATACTGCATGAGTAATTTCATGTATATATTTTTCTAGGTATTGAGGTACATTTTTTGCTCCATTAATTGTAGTAGAGAATGATGTATTAGAACTTGAAAAAGAACGTTGCACAGCATCATATTTTGAAGATAAAGCTACAGGGAGATTTTTTGGTTTATTGGCAGCTAGTCTTGATATAAGAGTATTATTTAGAATAGTTCCCATAGCAGCAAGTCCAACAGCACTAGCAACATTTCTAAAAAATTGTAATGTACCTGTAACTACACCAATTTCTTGTACTGGAAAGAAATTTTGAGCCACAATAGTCAAAATTGGTAATAATACTCCAAGGCCTACACCCGTTATGAACATGTGTACCATCATCAATAATATGTTCGTATTAACAGTTAGAGTTGATAAAAGGAAGAATCCCACAGCGGTAATAATAACTGAAGATACTATTAAGTATTTATACTTTCCATACCGAGTCAGTAATAATCCAGCACCAATTGCAGTTAGGATAAGTCCTACAATAAGAGATATTAGATATAAACCTGAAGTTGTAGGACTTGCTCCTCTAACATATTGAAAGTATATAGGTAGATAAACTATTCCTCCTAGAAAACCAAAAGATGTAAGAAACGCCACAATATTGATATATATAAAAGATTTATTTTTAAACAAATGTAAAGGTAATAAAGGATATTTTGCTTTTGTTTGATAAATGATAAAAATAATTAGAAAAACAATAAATGTTCCTATCAGTAAAAATTCTTGCATTGAATTCCATGCTATCAGTGACCCTCCAAATATCAAGGCAGAAATTAAAGCTACTGTAAATATCGAAAATAGAGCTATACCAGGATAATCAACTGTTTCCTCTTTATGGGTCTTGATAAGAGGGTATTCTCTTAAAATTAATATGAATGCAAGTATACCTACTGGAACATTAATATAAAATATCCAATGCCATGAGAATGATTCAGTTAAATAACCTCCAATTAGAGGTCCTACTACAGAAGCAACTCCAAAACTAGAAGATATAATACCTTGCCATTTCCCACGTTCCCTAGGTGAGAATAAATCTCCTATAGATGCAAAAGCTAAGGATGTTAGTGCTCCTCCCCCTATACCCTGTATTGCTCTAAATATAATAAGTTCTGTTATATTTTGTGATAAACCAGACAAAATTGATCCAAATACAAATATACCTATTCCCCATAAGTAGAATAACTTTCTACCATAAATATCTGATAATCTACCAACAACCAATATTGCTATTGTAGATGTAAGAATATAAGCGGCATATATCCAGCTTAAAAGATTAAAACCTCCCAAATCTTTCAAAATTGTAGGAAGTGCAGTTGAAACTATAGTCTGATCTAGAGCAGACATAAACATAGAGATTAAAATAGCAGCCATTAAAAATTTTAATCTCCCAGGTTTTATATGGTCTTTCATCATAATGGTTGATTGTTTAAATATATAATTATCTAATTATTAGGTAGCCTATGTATGGGCACATATGAAAGTATATCATAGAAATTATTTATGTCAAATATAAAAGATTTATGAAGAAATTCTATTTAATATCAATTGATAGGCACTATTCAATTCTTTAAATTTTGTATCATCTTGGTTTCTAGTAAAATCTGGATGGAGAATCCTTGCTTTCTCTCTAAATGCTTTTTTAATCTCAATCAATGATGCATTATTCCTCACTCCAAGTATAGAATATGCTTCGTCTACAATATCTTTACTGTCTGTCTTTTGAGATTCTGTATTTGATTGTTTAAAAGAATTATATAAGTTGAATATGACCTCACTAGAGAACTTAAATCTTGATTTTAAAACAGCTGAAAATTCAAGAAGAGTTTTGGATTTTACAAAAACAGTGTATATATATTCGTAATTATTAATAACTGTTTCTTCTATTTCTGCATTCTCATTAATTATTCTACGTATTTTAAAGTAATATAAATTCAGTTCTCTAAAAAAATCTATACCACCTATTAAAAGGGCAATTACAATAAATAAGAAATCTCTAGTAAACAAAGTAACCCATGATCCTACGGTAAGTATCAAAGAGTTGTTAAACAACCGCCCTAAAAGTGCACTCCTATATTGTTCTGCTTTAAGCTTTGAATTTTTTTTGGGAGATAGATATAGAATTAGAGATATAAATGTGGTTACAAATACTAAAATTAAGTAAATAAAAAATGTATCTAGGTAATTTATATTCATAATATAATTTTAAATTTGACCTCGGCGGGATTCGGACCCGCGATTTCCAGGATGAAAACCTGATGTCCTAGACCACTAGACGACGAGGCCAAAAACAATAAAAATATACCAGAAATAAGGGTTTTTTGCAAATGTAATGTTCAGTAATTTGAGTTTTGGGAATTTTTAGTATACAATGAACTAAGGATGTGCCCAACCTATGCAGCCTTGAATTTGGATTCTTGAGCCCAGGCTCTCGTATCTTAATCCTTGGAGTTGTATATAATCAATAAATGAAAAGTCAAACAATTGAGATTTCTACAAAGACAATATTCATAGTTATAGCTACATTAGTAGGAATATACTTCTTTTTGAAAATAGCGTTTGTATTTGTTCTTATTTTCCTTTCCTTTATTCTAATGTCTGCAATTGATCCATTAGTAGTATGGTTTGAGAAAAGAAAATTACCAAGAGGAATATCAGTTATCTTTAGTATGCTTATTATAATAATTATAGTAGGCTTCTTTTTTTATATAACCATATCTCCAATAACAAATCAGATAGATCAAATTGTAGCAGCTTTTTCAACCATTCCACAGAAACTAGCTCACATATTTCCATTTATAAAATCTAGCTCTACAGTGAAGATTGGAGGGTTTAATTTGTATAAATATATATTTAATAACTTTCATAATTTTGTACTCTCAGGAGCTTTGAATGTATCTCAAACAACTATAAATGTAATTACTTTTATAGCATATATAGTATTTATACTTGTTATGTCTATATATATGCTTATTTATAAAGAACATTTTTATTCAACCACACTAACTTTCATACCAAAACACGAAAGACGTAGAATAGATCATATACTCCGAAGAGTAGAGCTACAATTAGGAAGATGGTTAAGAGGACAATTACTAATCAGTCTGTTTGTGGGATTACTATTCTGGATTTATCTTACAATACTAGGTATTCCTTATGCCATACCACTTAGTTTATTTGCAGCGTTTTGTGAGGCTATACCTTTTGTAGGACCAATAATATCTGGAGTTGTAGCATCATTAGTAGTCTTTTTTATTTTTCCTAATTTGTTTTTATTATCTGTTATTGCAGTAGTAATAATACAACAGTTAGAAGCAAATCTAATAGCACCAAAAATCATGGAGAGAGTTATAGGCATAAACCCTTTAATTGTAGTTATAGGAATATTTATAGGTACAGAAATTGGAGGCCTTCTTGGGGCACTAATTGTATTACCTATAATTACAGTAATTCAACTTTTAATTTATGATATATGGGGGGAAGAAATAGATGATAGTTTATC
This sequence comes from bacterium, assembly GCA_021809565.1. Next base: position 7,377 of record JAJZKG010000014.1, read on the forward strand.
TAAAAACAATTAATGGTATTAAAGTTCAATGTACAGATACAGAAAACAAACTTCTGCAGTTGAACAATGATATATCAATACATAAGATTCTTGATAGAAACTTAGAGGAAATGAAGCATGTTATATTAAATAATCAGCTTTTATATCCTAAACTTTTTTATACTGAATATTTCCATATTTTGAAAAATGACCACAAGGATTTATTTAAAGAACATGGTCTTAGACATGATATAACAATTATGTCTGGTAATCTTGCAGGAATAGAGTTTATGAAGACATATGGACATTATCATGACCTTTTAAATAGTAAAAAGAATACCGCACCAGAAGTTATAGAAATTTTATATGGACAAGCATTGATACTTTTACAAAAACCTAAGATGGTAAGTTCTAAATATGCTTTAGGACAATCCCTAGAGAGTATGTGTGATTTCTCTCATATAGAAGAATTTACTTACTTTAAACTTAATAAAGGTGATGTATTCGTAATACCACCAGGATATGGGCATATTCTAATAAACCAGAAGCCAGGAGCACTAATATTTTCAAGTTTAATCTCATCTAGGGCTAAGAGCTTATATAAAAGTATTTTTGATTTTAGAGGAGGAGCATATTATATAATCAAAAAGAATGCAAAACAGGTATTTGTGCAAAACCCCAATTATAAAAATGTTCCTAAAGTCAAAAAGCAAAGAAAATGGGCATACAGTAATCTTGTAGATAAAAAAGACCCTATATATTTATCCTTTGTTAATGACCCTAAAAAGTATCATTGGTTGAATAATCCAGATAATATCAATTGGGAAAATTTTGCTTAATTATCACAATGCTTGTATCATATGCCTGCATTACAATGCCTGCATTATAATGCCTGGAAAAGGACTCGAACCTTCACACTTTTTCAAGTACTAGCTCCTAAGGCTAGCGTGTCTACCATTCCACCATCCAGGCTTATTTCAGAATTTGGTTTTTTATAAATAGCTAGATGAATTATATAACAAAATCAACATTCAAACTAGTGATACTAAATAATGTAATTATATAGTAAATCACTCTTAGTTATTTTACTATAAGTAATACCATGCTCGTCCATTCTATGGATTAGACCATTAATATCTTTTTTGTTTTTGAGTTCAATACCTACTAATGCAACACCTCTCTCATTGGAAGTCTTCTTTATATATTCGAATCGAACTATATCATCATTCACTCCTAATGCTTTATTAACAAATTTTTTTAGTTCCCCAGGTTTTTGATAAAATTCGATTAGGAAATAATGTTTAAGACCTTTAAAAACAAGAGATCTTTCCATAATTTCAGGATATCTTAAAACATCATTATTTCCACCTGATAGAATACATACTACATTTTTACCTTTGATTTTTGTTTTCATATTCTCCAACGCTGATATAGCTAAAGCTCCTGCTGGTTCAGTAATAATACCATCATTTTGATAGAGTTCTATCATTGTAGTAGCTACTTGTCCTTCTTCTATAACCTTTATCTTTTCTACATTATTTTTTACTATATTAAATGTATTTTCACCTACTCTACTTGTAGCTACTCCATCAACAAATGTATCTACTGTTTTCAATTTGATAATTTTATTAGCTTTTATAGATTCTGCCATTGAGGCTGCACCTGATGATTCCACTCCTATGATTTTAATATTCTTATTTTTTTCTTTTAAATATAGAGAAATCCCAGATATTAATCCTCCTCCTCCAATTGGACATACAATATAATCAATATTCTTTAATTTATCAAATATCTCTTTTCCAACTGTTGCTTGACCTTCTATCACTTTTTCATCATCAAATGGGTGTATAAAATGATATTCATTCTCCTTTGTAAAAACCTTGGCTTCTTTATAACATTCATCAAAATTTGAACCTACAAGTTTTATACTAACAAAATCACCTCCAAAATATTTTACTCTATCTATCTTTTGCAATGGTGTAGTGACTGGCATAAAGATAATACTTTTTATTTTTAACAATGACGCAGCAAAAGCTACTCCCTGTGCATGATTACCAGCACTAGCACAAGTAATTTTAACATTTTTATTATCCTTATGTATTGCGGATATCAGGTTATATGCTCCCCTTATTTTATAAGATCTAACAACCTGAAGATCCTCTCTTTTTATATATATATTCGCGTTATATTTACTAGATAACCTAGCAGATAATTGAAGAGGAGTATTTACTACAATATCTTTCAAATTAGAACTAGCCTCATCAATTGTTTTCATATTAACTTTATATTTCATTGGATCTAGATCTTTTTTTATATGCAATTAAAGATATTTCAATATGTGCAGATTTTGGAAGAAAAGACACTGCTACAGTTTCTCGTGCAGGATAAGGTTCAGATATGAAAAACTTAGAATATACTTCATTTACAATATTAAAATCATTTATATTTGTCAAAAATATAGTTGTTTTCACAACATTTTCAAAATCCATACTACCAGCTTTAAGTATACTTTGAAGGTTTTTTAATACCTGTTCTGTTTCCTCTTTAATATTGGTACTTAATAAAGATAATGTATTCTTATCAATAGCTATTTGACCAGATATAAAAAGAAAATTACTAGCAGATATTCCTTGTGAATAAGAACCTATCGCACTAGGAGCATTTGTAGTTTCAATTTTTTTTAACATCTAAATATTTAATCAGTATTTAAAACTCAATTTTAACATATTTTAAACTGTACTTGTACCAAGATACATGTACCACACATGCATTGAAGTATAAATGAATTGAGATTTAAAGTTGATTAATATAGCTTTGGACCTTTGGAGCCCATGAAGGGTTAGGAGGATCGTATACGGGTTGCATCTGATACGGACTTTCATTTCTATATGAACTACCTATACCTGCTGCAATACTATTTATAGCATTAGGCCAAGATCCAAATCCAGAGAACCCACTAAACTCACTTCCTCCCCCTGTCCAGCCCCATCCATTATAGGAGAGTGCCCCATTTACACTTTCAGGTATTACTCTTCCAAATCCTGATTCTACACCTGATATTGCAACAAGAAGTTTCCAACTGACACCATATTTTAATCCAGCAGATATAAATTCCCCTGCATAAGGAGCCATAGGAGATCCATGTGATACAAGAAAATTATACAATATCTGTACATTAGCATTAGATGTGGTTGTTATAGATGAAGATATTTCATTATTCTTACTTGGTATAACAGCAGCAAGCATTCTTGCATGTTCAATATTAGGGTTTATAATATTAACTCCAGCTAGTTTATCAAGATTGGACAAACTTTTATTCCTTATCAGATAAACATTAGCTGCCATAACCTGTTTAGATAAGAATACTTTGCCTTCTATATTTGCAAATATATTTAAAGGACTCTTAAATATAAACAACGAGGAAATAACAAACAATGATACGACCACATATATATATATACGTAATCTTTTTTTAACTATTTTATCTATCTTTTTTATGTAATGCGAATCCTCGAAGCTAGTATTTTTTGATAAACTATCATTATTTAGGAAATTCATATATACATACTAAAGATTTTTATAGTAAAAGTCAATATATTGGCATTTAAATAGGAATTTTATTTAGGGTTTTTAAAATTACAAAGCAGAAGACGGGGCTCGAACCCGCGACAACTAGTTTGGAAAACTAGTACTCTACCAACTGAGTTACTTCTGCATAAAAACTATTATTTAAGCAATTATACAATATATTGATCCACGGATCTAGATCCGTGGATCTTGAGCCTTGGATCTCGATCCTTATTTACAATTCTGGAATTGGTTATACAAAACAAGAGACTTTAAAAGATTATCTAGAACTTGCATTCTTTGTGTACTAGTATAATTTAGTACCAAAGAAAACCCTGGGTTATAGAATGATACTGAACTCTTATTAGATACTAAATATCCTGTATATGACCCCTCAGTTTCTTTAGATCCAGATAGAGAACCTTTTGCTGTAGTATATGGTGTCATGCTTTGACATTTACTATACACAGTGATTGTTTCAGTATTAGTAGATGTTGCATCTTTAAATATTGCAGATTCAGAATTAGGCGTTTCAGTAGCACTTGTCATAGTCCATCCTTTTATATAATTTATATCAAAAGATGGACTACCATTATATGTTCCCTTAAATAAAGAATAGGTTATTGGAGGAACAACAAGTTTTTGGGTAGGTGCAACATTAGAAACGTAAGAATTAGAACTCTGAGTACTTATTTTCTGGAGTTCCTCAGCATATTTTGTAGTTATATATAAAACCACTACTATTAGAAGAGCAAAAATCACAATAAATAATGTTTTTGTTTTCATACATATATGATATATCTTTTTTAAAATTTGATCAAGGATAGTGATCCAATCATCCAATAAAAGAACTATTTAGAGAATAGTAAAGAAAAAGGAGGCTATTATTAACCTCCTTAATCCGTACTAATAATTATTTAGCTTTTAGAGCATCATCAATCCAACTCCTATTGCTATTATCAATCCACCTACTGCTGCAAACATCTCTATTGGGGATGTACCTGCAGTTTGTGGAAGTTGTTGTACTGTCTGAGTCACAGGTGCTGGTACACAATCTCCTGATACTGATGATGTTGTCATTACATTTGTCTTTGCTCCTCCAGCATTTATTAACCATCCAGATACCTGGTAACTATCCTTACCATTGGATCCTTGCCATATGTATGCTCCAAGGTTAGCATTAGTGTTTGGAACTGTTGCTACCTCTGTACCTGTTGTAGTATCTAGTATTATTCCTGTAAACATTTCTCCAGATGGTACATTGGTTGCTTTCCAGTTTATCAATAAATCATTTGAAGTATTGTTCTGACATGCTAATGATATAGATGTCATAGCTGGTGCTACAGGTGTCTGACATGATTTTATGTTCTCACTTGATGATGTAACAACACTACTTTTACCATTACTACCCTCTATATATCCAGACACTGTATAGTTATCAGTAGTATTTGCTCCTGTCCATGTGTAACTACCCAATGATGCTGGTACACTAAATGTTGCTGCCTGTGTATTTGTTGTTGTATCCTCTATTGTTCCATAAAATGTATCACCACTTACTAAACTTGAAGTTGTATCCTGCCATTGTATAGCCATATTTACTGATGACTGTACACATGCTAGTGATACAGATGATATTACTGGTGGATGCTTGACACAGTTATAGAAACTTACAGCACTTGTCGTTGCAGTATTACCATTCTGTACAGACATAGTTGCAGTATAGTTATCATGACTATTTTCTAATGATTGTACAAATGAATTGTATACTCCTGTACCTGTATTTTGTGTAGGGATCTTTAATGCCTCTGCACCTGTTGTTGTATCAGTAATATATCCTGTTATTGCATCAGATGAAACATAGTTTGTTGTACTCCATGTTGCTCCCTGACAATCTAAAGCTACCGTTATTGTTGGTGCTTGTGTATGTGTTACACAGTTATAGAAACTAAATGAACCAGATGTTGACGTGTTTCCATTTTGAACTGACATAGTTACTTGGTAGTTATCATGACTATTTGTAAGATTTGATACAAATGCATTGTATGTACCTGTAGCTGAATTCTCTGTTGGTATTGTTGCTACTTGTTGATTTGTAGTTGTATCTTCTACATATCCTGTTATTGCATCAGTTGACACGTAATTTGTTGTACTCCATGATGCTCCCTGACAATCTAGAGTCACTGTTATTGTTGGAGCTTGTGTATGTGTTACACAGTTATAGAAACTAAATGAGTTCGATGTAGCTGTATTTCCACCACCAACCGACACTGTTGCCACATAGGTATCATGACTATTTGTAAGATTTGATACAAATGCATTGTATGTACCTGTAGCTGAATTCTCTGTTGGTATTGTTGCTACCTGTTGGTTTGTAGTTGTATCAGTAATATATCCTGTTATTGCATCAGATGAAACATAGTTTGTTGTACTCCATGTTGCTCCCTGACAATTTAGTGTCACTGATATTACTGGTGGTTGAGTATGTGTCACGCAGTTATAGAAATTAAATTGTGATGAATAATTACTTGCAATAGGACCACTAGGTGCATATAAATTCATCAAAAAGTCATATGTGTCATTAGTCTGTGTAGCTGCAGATACAAATGAATTTACTGTCCCAGATGCTGAAGCCTGTGTAGGTACGTTTAAAATATTTTTACCTGTTGTTACGTCAGTAACATATCCTGCAACTGTATCCCCAGATTGGAAATTAGTTGTACTCCATGATGCTCCCTGACAGTTTAATGAAACTTTTATTGTTGGTGTAACTGGTGCTGGTGGTGTTACTGTTATAGTCTCTGTTACTGAATAACCATTCTGCACCTGAACTGTTGCATTGTTTCCACTTACTGTCCAACCAGCTGGTAACCCAGATATTGAATAACTTACAGGTGAAAAATTACAATCAATTGTTGCATAATATTTAATATCACTTTGAGTTACAGTTCCAGATGAAACAGTATTAGTCCTTGTAATGTTACCACCCTCTGAACTACATAACCCAAACCCCTGTGGACATGAAAACACTGTACCATTCCCCTGAGATTGACCTACTCCTATTGGTGGCATCACTTGGTATGTTGTTGGTGGTGTATTATTATGATTTTTATAATAACCCATTATGTCAGCTGGAGTTATATATGATCCAGGAGTAATTTGTGGTGATTGAACCCATGGATCTTGTAATGCTCCATTGTATCCAGAATTCCATACGAATCCATTATCATAACCATCCGTACATTGAGCAGTGTGTAAAGATAAAGCTAAGGCTGGTAATGCTACAGACGGACTAGATGTTTTAATGTCTATCTGTATAGATGCATTATGTGTAGCAGAATATGTAGTAAGATTACTTGGCAATTGACAATTAGGTGCAGCACTAACTACCACAGGTTTTCCTATATTACCAATAGCTAGAAATGCTATTAATGATATATTTAATAGCACAAATACAGATATCACTAAATGTATTTTCTTAAAATGTAATCTACTAAACATATGTTCTATTGCCAAACTAAAATAATTATTGAGAGCATATCACAACATATATAAAATGTCAACCTATAATATTATTTACATATATTATTGGGGATATCTACAATTGAAATTATAATAGCCCATGCATATAATGATAGAAATGAAGTTTATTATCAATTTTGAATCAAGAACAAATCTGGTCGCGAGTGCAGGAGAAAGGTTTCTTTCTAAGTTAGTTCTAAAGAAACCAGCACTAGATATTATCATTGCACCCAATATAATAGACATAAGTAATTTCAAAAGTAAGTTTAACTATCCTATAATTGCACAACATGCAGATAAGATTGCAACTTTCAGGGCATCGGGATATATTTCCCCTAAAGCCCTATCTAAAATTGGAATAATAGGTACTATAGTAAACTCCCCTTATCACAGATTAGGATATAACAGTATCTGTGACATAATCAAAGAGAATAAAAAGTATGGGTTATTAACTTTCCTTTACGTATATAATCAAGATGAATATATTCATTCTCTTGTATTTGATAGTGAATACATAATAATAAAGATAAACAATTTAGATGATCTTTTGAAATTTAAAGGTCTTAAACAGAATATCTTTATAGATTACAAAATTAAAGACAAACAGGATATAATATCTATTAGAAACTTCAAACCTGCTGGTCTGGTTCTTGAACCAAATGACAATATATTTAATCTAGAAATAAAGGATTATGCTTGACTATTTTATAAAGAAAGGAAAAAAATATGGATATTTCAAAGATAACCACTGGTTAGAGAGTGTAAGCGGGGAAGTTATTCCTTCAATATCTCCTATTAATAATGAGATAGTAGGATATATGCAAAAAATGACAACAGATGAAGTAGATAAAGTAATTAAATCATCAAAAGCAGCATTTTCAAGTTGGAAAAGTCAACCTATGAATATAAGAGTCCAAATATTGAAGAAAGCCTCTAAAATTATATTTGAGAATACAGCTCTAATCACAGCATTAATTATCAAGGAAATTGCAAAACCATATAATGAGGCACTAGATGAGGTAGTAAGAACTGCAGATCTAATATCATTTTATGGGGATGAAGGATCAAGAATGATTGGAGAGGTTCTAACTTCAGATCTTTTTCCCAGATATTCAAAATCAAAAACAGCTATTGTAGAGAGAGTTCCTTTAGGTGTCATTTTATCTATACCACCTTTTAATTACCCTTTTAACGAATCTGCCCCAAAGTTAGTTGGCGCCATAATATCTGGTAACACAGTGGTGTTAAAACCACCATCTCAAGGTGGTATTACAGCGTTACTTCTTGGTGAAATATTCAGACTTGCAGGGTTACCAGATGGAGTTTTAAATATAATAACAGGAGACAGTACAATCATAGGAGATTGTGCAGTATCACATGCTGATATAGCTGGAATAAATTTTACAGGTAGTACCAAAACCGCCTTACATATACAAAAAACTTTAGAAAAAGAAAATAGACTTTTACCATTATTACTTATGGGACTTGGAGGAAAGGATGCAGCTATTGTACTTGAAGATTGTGATATAAAGGCTGCTGCACTAAATATAGCAGATGGTGCATTCACATATTCCGGTCAAAGATGTACTGCAATAAAAAGAGTTCTAGTGGAGGATAGTATTGCAGATTCATTTCTAGAAGAATTAAAAAGTATAGTTTTAAAAAAATACATCTTAGGTAACCCTAATGATAAAAGTATAAACATGGGACCTGTTATTAGTGATAAACAAGCAGAATATATCGAATCTCTTGTTAATGATGCAATTTCAAAAAAAGCAGTTATTATATGTGGGGGACAAAGAAGTGGAAGATATATAGAAGCAACTATTCTTGATCACGTTAGTCTAGACTCAAAGCTTGCATGGGAAGAACCATTTGGTCCAGTACTTCCTGTAATAAGAATAAAAAGTGTTGATGAAGCCATAGATATAGCTAACAAATCAGAATATGGCTTACAAAGTAGTGTCTTCACCAAAAACATTGATACTGCCTTTGAAGTAGCAGAAAAATTAGAGGTTGGTGTTGTACAAATAAATGGGAAAGATTCAAGAGGTCCAGATAATTTTCCTTTCAACGGTGTAAAAAATTCTGGTTATGGTAATATACAAGGTGCAAAATATTTAATAGAATCTTTAACAAAACTAAAAACAACTGTAATAAATAAGGCAAATGAATCCTGACTCAATGTTTGAAAATTCCGTTATAATATCATCTAAGAATAAATCACACAATCCCAAATTATTTCTAAAAGAATTTCCATATTCTTGCGGATGTTATATCTTCAAAGATAAAGACAATAAAGTTTTATATATAGGTAAAGCTAAGAATTTAAGAAAAAGAGTGAGTCAGTATTTTAATATAGGGAATTTACCCATAAAAACTCAAAAATTGCTTTCTCTTTCCAAATTCATATCATATATTCAAACAGATAATGAAGCTGAAGCTCTCATACTAGAGAGTAATCTAATAAAAAAACATAAACCAAGGTATAATATTCTTTTAAAAGATGATAAGCAATATGCTTGGGTAAAAATAACCAATGATGAATTTCCAAAGATTGAAAGGGTTAGAGAAAAAAAGAATGATGGAGCAACTTATTTTGGTCCTTACCCAAACGCTTATACTACAATTAAAGTTTTATCAAATTTAAGAAAAATTTTTCCATATAGAACATGTAATTTAAAAATTCACGAAGGAGATGAAGTAATAAAACCACGAGTCTGCATTTATTACCATATAGGACTTTGTACTGGACCTTGTGATAATTTACAAACAAGGGAAGATTATATGAAAAATATAAACAATATAAAGAAGTTCTTTAAAAGTAAGAAACACCAGATCATAAAAGATTATGAAAAAGAAATGGTAAAAGCATCAAAAGAAGAAAGATTTGAAGATGCAATCAATCTAAGAGATAAAATAGAAGATATTAGATATGTCACACAGAATATAAGAGTAGACTTTGGAGATCCAGATGACCCAGAAAATAGGACGTATAAAAATAGAAAAAAAGAAAACATAGAAGCTTTAAAAAAACTATTCTCAATCCTACATATTAAATACAATAACGGGAGAGTAGAATGTTATGATATATCTAATATCCAAGGAAAGTATCCTGTATCATCAATGGTAGTATTCAAAGACGGAGAGATGTCAAAATCTAATTATAGAAAATTCAAAATTAAAGCAGATAATATGCCAAATGATCCACTAATGATGTATGAAACATTAACCAGAAGGCTTTCTAATAAATCTCAAGATAAAAGTTTTTCAGAAACTCCAGACTTGATTGTAGTAGATGGAGGTAAGACACAAGTTAGTGCAGGATCAGAAGCTTTGAAAAAATTAGGGCTGAATATCCCTCTCATTGGTCTTGCAAAAAAATATGAAGAAATTTATCTCCCTAATATAAAAGATCCTATACGTTTAAAACAGAGCGATAAATCTTTATTAGTATTAAGACAAATTAGAGATGAAGCTCATAGGTTTGCAATAACATTCCACAGACAATTAAGATCAAAAGGTATGATGACATCTAAACTATCTAAAGACGCATAGGTTAATATATAAAATAAATGAATGATTAACATACTATTGACAAAGTCACTAGCATAAGGTACTATTTAGGTACTATCTTTTTATAATAACTATATGGATACAGATAAAAGTCAAGTGAAAATTACAATACCTTCAAATACTAAAAATCTTTTGAGAGAGAAAGCTACTCAAATGGGACTGACTATAAGTACATATGTAAAATTATTAGTTTTTGCTGATGTAAAGGATATAACTTATCCTACTTTTTTTCCTACAAAAAAAATAGAACATGAAGTAGAAGATGCAATAAAATTACATGATCAGGGCAAACTAAAAAGTTTTTTGACTGTAAAGGAATTGGATAAGGTGGTCAGAGAATATGAGGATTGAATATTCAAAGAATTTCATTAAAAAATTAAGTAAATATCAAAGAACTCAAAAGTCAAGATATGAATTAATCATTTATAAAATATCACTATTCAAAAATAATATTAATCATCCCTCTTTGAAAATTCATAAATTAAAGGGAGACAAAAAAGATTTTTGGAGTTTTTCAGTAGAAGGAGATTTGAGGATAATTTATATTTATTATGATTCAGTAATTATATTCATCAATATAGGAACGCGTGCCGAGATATATAAGTAAAGATTATTTCCTGAGTTCGCCAACTGAGTATAGTGCAGATTTGAGATACTATAGTATAGCCACAAAAAGGTAAAAAGATGGCAAAATAATGTACCCCCTGGTACATTATAAAGAGGAGATCAAAGGATTACTAATCTTGTAAATATCAATCCTCAATTGAGGTATCAAGATACCTAGTATCAAGATACCTAGTATCAAGATACCTAGTATCAAGGTACCATGATCTATGGCATGTAGAGAAATTATTCAGGATTGAAAAGTTTCTCATCTATAAATTTTATAATGAATCTACATCCAAAGTCCAGAATGTATGTGACCAGTACAATGGGTTGACATACACATACAACATATGTACAATGTATGCATTATGAGTAGCGTACTATTAACTATAAAAACTGATCAAGATACAAAAGAACAAATTAAAACTTTTGCAACAGAGTTGGGCGTCTCTAGCACTGCATTTGTAAATATGGTTATTAGACAGACACTACGAGAACATCGCGTTGTACTTAGCACCGCTTTAGAACCAACTTCCTACCTTGAAAAGGTTATGCGTGAAGCTGTAGAAGATTATAAAAATGATCATAATATAACTCATACAAATAGTCCTAAAGAAGCACTGGATCATCTTAACAGCCTGATGAAAA
>JAJZKG010000041.1 GCA_021809565.1 bacterium
GCGGATTCATAGTCAAGGCCAGAAGCGGTGTAGCGGCAGCATACAAAGGCGAGAAGGCTGTAATTCTGCAGAGAAGAAGCTACAAACAGATGACCAGCTACCTGCAGTATCGAAGGTAAGATTATAACAGTTTTCATACTTCAAAAATCTAAGATAATCTTTCCAGATAAACTCAGCAGATTGGATAAATATTATTTCAAATCGTTCTAGTAGTTATTTTATGTCTGTTACAAAATTCATCTATTTTTCTTATTACATCATATATAATTTTTTCTTCAGGAAGGGAGACTATTCGTACATACCCAGGAAATCCAAAGCTAGAACCTTTTGTAATTTGTATGTGTTCTTCTTTTAGGAGTTTTTCTACAAACTCCTTATCATCTTTTATATCCAATTTAGTAAAGTCTATTTTTGCAAATACATAAAATGCACCAACTGGTCTTATAGCAGTAAGATACTCAGTTTTGTTTATAAGATTTGTAATTAGGTTAGATCTAGTTTGAATTTTAGGTAGAATTCCTTTAATAAATTTTTCATGTGATTTTTTATTCCTTAGCCCTTCCAGAATTGCATACTGAGAAGGAGTATTTGCAGAAAGACGAGAATAAGATAGTTTAACAAACGAGTCTCTTAATTCTTTAGATTTTTTGTCTTCTTCTGGAATTATTGAAAAACCTATACGAAAACCTGTTGCCATATAATTTTTGGAAGCTCCATTCAAAATCATATGTGGTACTCCAGTTGCGACTTTACTTAAGCTGGTAAATTTAGCACCATTGTAGATTATTTCATCATATATCTCATCAGAAACAAGAAAAATATCGTGGTTTTTTCCAAATTCTACAATTTTCTCCATAGATTTTTTACTAAGTATGCTTCCTGTAGGATTGTTCGGGGTTGTTATGAGTAAATATTTTGGTTTTGATATCCTAAGTAAACGTTCCATGTCCTCTATATCTATTTCCCATTTGTCAGATTCTTTTAAATTACTAATTAGCGGTCTCCCTTCCTGCAGAGTCACACAAGGTGCATATCCAGTAAAAAATGGTGCTAATAATAAAGCATTATCGTTTTTATATATTATAGAATAATTAAGAAATTGTAGTGCCTCTATTACTCCTTGGGTTATAATTATTTTGTCTTTACCTGCTTCTATACCATAAAGTTTCAAGTACCTATTTGAAACTTCGTCCCTTAATTCAGGCAGACCGGGTCCATCAAGATAGAAGGTTTTACCACTATTTACTGCTTTATTATAAGCATCTTTGATGTTTTTTTGGATTTCAAAATATCTTGAAGGATCCCCCATTACTAATTTAGTAACTTTCGTGTTTCTTTTTTCTAATTCCCTAATAATACTAACTTCCTCACCTTCCGAATCACCCATATTAAATATCCTGTTTGAAAGAAATCCCATTTTATCCCATAAAAATAAGAACATAATCTATATTATCTTAACTATAGGAACTTGGCACTCACATCCTAACACCTCGTCAAAGACAATCCTCTCATATCATTAGCTTATTGCGTAGGCAAGAAAAGACAAGAATCAGAACCTTTTTCAGGTCTACAAACTTGTTCTTTACTATTACAAAGACCTCCTTGAATTTAGAAAATACGTTCTATTGTCCACCTCTCTTCATAATCTGGATCTTTTGAGGTTTCTGACCCCTTCCATCTCCTTCCGTTTTTGAAGATGACAAGGATTACTCCACATCATCTACACTCTTCTTTTATGTCGATGGAGTCATATGCCTAATCTGCAAGACATTTCGCAGAATAATTGAAAGCAAATGTCTTTTCACGTACTCAGAGAGTCTTGTAAACAAGGTCTTGTCGTGTTCGTTTGCGGGTTTTATTCAGAATTCCAAAGGTATCTCTATTCAACCTATACTATCATGTGTATCTTGGGGAGAATACCAGAGTTTGGAGGCAGGTAGTAATTGTTGGTGACGAAGTAACCATAACTGCCATCTGAAACTATACTAAGACAAGGTTCTAATAAAACGGACATCTACCTAAAATTCATTAAGTTTATAAGCAAAAGGACTCTAGAAATACATGTATTATCCAGAAATAAGGTTTTCCAAGTAAACGATAAACTTGTCTACAACGAAGAGACCACTAAGATGCACAAACTTACTTAATTCCACCAACCATGTCTAAATAATATGGTTTACAAATAAAAGAATTAATATTATCATAATATCCAATGCTAATGTATTTACCTTTGTATATGTAGATATTTTTCTCATATATTTTGTATCCTTTGTCTTATTTATTTTAGATAAGATAATAATTATTGTAATATAAAAGAAAAATGTAGATGACATAAGAATATTTAAGTATCCTAACGCAATAAATATTACCAGCACAAGATATCCTAATGTTATCAACCCATACTGTAATTGAAGTGCTTTACGTTTCCCTAAAACTAACGGTATAGTTTTTCTACCTTCCTCAAAATCTCCCTTCATATCTGAATAATCCTTAACCATGCTTATACTAAAATATAATATTGTTATGAATATAACAATAGGTAAATAATTAATTAAATCTCCAGATATATTTTTTACTGCAAAAAATCCCATTAAAAACGAAAAAAATCCATACATTAAAGCTATCCATAAATAATTAATTAAAAACTTCTCTTTAACTTTAATATACATAGAATACGATATGCCGAATAACACTTCAATTAACAATACAATATAAAAATATATTGACGGTTTTAAAAATATATATGTTAGTAAAAATGAACTTATCAAGAATACAAGATATAAAAATAATAATTTATCTCTAGAGAGATATTTATGCAAATATGTTCTTTTGCTATTAATTTTATCAAGTTCCCAATCTGAATAATGATTTATGACATTAATACCCAAATCCCAAAATGCTACTATTACTATAAGTAATACTACATTAAAAAAAGAAACATAACCTGCTGCCAATAACCCAATTATGGCAGGAGGCAATACAACTAATAATGTTTCTGCAAAAAAAGCCTGTTTTAATCCTCTTAATTTATTTATCATTTAATCTCCTATTGACAAGAATAAACTTTTATTCCCACTTATTAATTCATTATTTAAACATGTTATGTTTATATCCTTTTCTAAAATTGCACTCAAAAATCCAGCCCATGCGCCTCTTACAAAAGGTATTTCTGTATTTGAAAGTTCAAATGAAAACCATGGATATCCTCTAAATATTATATTATATTTTTTATTACTGATTTTAACTACTTCAGCTATACCAAAACCTAACGCTGTAAATAATCTACTTAGAAATAAGTAAGGATCTCTCAGTTCCTTATACTTATTACCTAATTCAAAAAAATATTTATACGACGCTTTAAAAATTATCTCATCCGGTAACGAGCTTTCAAGTTGCAACAATCCAAAACTTTCAAAAGGTATATATCGACACTGATCTTTATTTAGGATCATCTTTCCAGCTTCATAAGTCAAAATATTTTCAGCCATCAACTTTTTTATTGTAGCACCATCTGGTGGAGCATCTATCAGAATCTTATTATTTTTATAATACTGTTGCACATCCAATTTCCCAAGAATAGGAGATTTCATAAAACTATCTATTTTATTAACTTTCAAATAATCTGATCTGGCGTTAATTAAAATAAACTTTCCATTACTAACATTTTTAATTGCACATTCTATTTCTTGATCTCCTAAAATATAACTAAAAAATCCAGCCCATGCGCCCAATATCCAATAACTATATCTATCTCCTTTAGCTCCGGCAGGGCCAATAATATCTAATTCTATTGCTAAAATACGTTTTTCTTTTTTCTCTATTCTTAATGTTATCTCGTTTGCGTATAATGTCCCAAAAAAACTGGGAACTAATGAACTATAAACTCTCTCATCTCTTGGAAAATTTGTTATTTTAGCAACATAATATCCATCTCCTTTTCCTGCTGCATAAATTTTTTCAAGCCCTTCCCTTCCTAACTTCTCTTCTGCAAGGTCTTCTAAATTAATCAAAAATTTGTCCGGAATCATTATAGTACGCATAGCTAATCTAATTCCCTCAATAGAATAAGAAGTCGTAATCAAATATCCTGGTATATCTATTTTAAATATATTAACTAATATTATTTTTTTTATAAAAAATTCCTTTATTTTATCAAATTTCTGTGACATAATACTACTCCAAAGAAATTCCTTTTTCTGAAAACTCAAAACTTTTCATATTAGTATCTATTTTAGTGTTTCTCATTTTAGTTATTCTTGATGTTCTAATACTTTCTCCTCCAGTATCACTCAATTCTAACATAACAACACCGTCAGCAACATAATCGCTTACTCCGTCTACTGTAAGATGTTCACTTCCTTTCTGCTCATCAGTTATAACAATATTGGTCGTGCCAAGTTTTGAAAGTTTGTTCATTACTAGATATGTAATTCTCCTTTCGGAGTTCCCCT
>JAJZKG010000042.1 GCA_021809565.1 bacterium
CTACCCCCAACAACACCTATCCTCCCTCAAACTGCTGGATCTTCTCCTATAAACTTTTTTGTGATTGCTGGAAGTGTGCTTACTGTTATGGGGCTAGGTTTAATGTTCTTATAATAATATTTTCCTAAATATAAGCAAATTTATAGTATAGAAAATTAAATTTAAAAGAGGTATTATATTCTTAGATTAGTACTTATGAATAGAAAATTATTATTTATAATTATATTTGCGCTTTTCCTTATTGTTGTTTTATATACAACAACTAAGTATGCCCAATATTTAAAAAATATATCTGCAAGTGGTAATAATAATGTTTCTAATGTATCTAATCCAATATCTATACCAAAGCTTACTCCAATAGAATATACTACTTTTGTTGGTGAATATAATGGGAATCCTTCATTTTCTATAACATATCCTAAAAAATGGAAACCTATTAGTGTTGCACAACTTACGAATAGTGAAATTGCATCTTATGGTCTTAATGGTGACTCTATTACCCTAAATGTATATTTGAGTTGTCAAGATTTATCTTCAGTATCAGGTAATAACATAACACTATATGGTTTTAGTGGAATAGAGACATCAAACTCCTCCTCTATTGGTTTTTATAGTAAAAATTTTAACCTTGCATTAGTTTATCCTCAAGGTACAGAAAGAAGTGCTATTTTTAACTATGTTATGTCTAAGCTAAAGCTTTATCCTCCTTTTGTAAGTTGTTCTTAATAGTGTATAATCCATATTTAAGTGGTGCAGAAGTAACTCAGTTGGTAGAGTACTAGTTTTCCAAACTAGTTGTCGCGGGTTCGAGCCCCGTCTTCTGCTTGTTTACGTATTCTCATTTTTCTATTTTTTAGAAATAAAATTACTTTCTTTTATGTAGAATCTCCATTTTAAGGATTGTGCATACTTACTTGCATAACCAATGCCTATTCTTGTTGTTTTTACTATTTCTCCTACTGTGATTTTTTCTTTTGATATCCATATATTGTCTCCGTTAATTTTTTCACCATAAAGAGATTTATCAATTCCAAGGGCCACTGTTAATCTTCCTGGACCATTTGTTAGGTTATTTACTACACCTCTTCTTTTTTGCATAATATCTTTTCCTTCTTTTGGCTCAAGAGATCTTATTAGTATTGCGTCAGGTTCACCTTTCTTAGATGATGTAACACAAAGCTGGTAATACATTCCATAAATTAGATATATATAACAGTATCCTCCTTCTTCAAACATAACCCTTGTCCTGTTTGTGTTTTTATAATAATGCGCATGAGAAGCATTATCCCTTTTTCCTCCCCTGTATACTTCAGTTTCAACTATTATTCCAGATGTAATTTGACCATTTATCCTTGTACTAAGAGTCCTTCCTAGTAAGTCTTTGGCAGTGTGTATTGGAGATTTGACAAAGCTTGTAATTTCTATTTTACCTTCCATACATTTTATTATAACAAATTATATTTATTGGTTTGACTTTTATTTTTTAAAGCTCTAATATTTATTTATATGAATTTTTTGGATCCTAAAGGAAAGAATCTAGACCATTTCACTCGTAATTTTACAAAAGCATCAAATAAGGCTATTGATTTTTTATTTAAACGAAAGTTAAAAATCTATCTCTCTTTAATCTTTATATTTATTCTATTTGTTTTTGTCATAGTATTGGCAAAACCTCTTAATTTCATTTCCCAGGTAGAAGGGAAAATTTTTCCTTCTAATAGTGTTGTTGCTGCAAATATATATGTTATTAAAAACAATAACATTTCTAATCTTGATAAAATAGCAGGTGTAAGTTTACAAAACTCTAATTTGCATACAAGTATATTGGCTGCAGTAATTCCAAATTATTCCACATATAAGGTGTCTGCTCAAGTTTCTACTCAGGTGCATTCTTTTCCTAAGTACAACACTTTATATGACTTTTTAATTAGCCATGATTCTCCTTTAGCTCTATATACAGGAGACATATTACAGGCGTCATCTCAATATGGAATAAATTGGAGGTTACTTGTTGGAATTTCAGGTGTAGAGTCTGGGTTTGGTAGGGTTATTCCTGAGGATGTCTATGGTAATCTATCTTATAACGCTTGGGGGTGGACAGGTGGCAGTAATGGACAATTTGGGGCATTTGCAGGGTTTTCTTCATGGCCTGATGCTATATATACTGTAGCTAAAGGAATTTCATATGCTTATGGGAATGAATCTCCTTATTATATGGAGGGAGCATATGATCCTGGTAATCCTGCATGGGCTCCAAATGTTGAAAATTATATGTCACAGTTGTAAAATCTCCTATAATTGCCAGAATGGTGGAATTGGTAGACACACTAGCCTTAGGAGCTAGCACTAGAAATAGTGTGAAGGTTCGAGTCCTTTTTCTGGCATTTTTAAGCAAATCTTTCCCAGTTTATTTGATCCGGATTATTAAGCCAGCTAAACTTATTTGGATTTTCTAGGAAATTTGTATATATAGGTTGATTATTATCCATAATCTTATTGTATGACCATGCTGAAGTGTTTTTCTTCTTCTGTAATTTGGGTACATTTTTGTAGTTTGGATTTTGTACAAAGACTTGTTTTGCATTTTTTTTGATAACATAATATGCCCCACCTTTATATTTAAATAAGTTTTTGTATAGGTTTTGAGCCTTTGATGAGATTAAACTAGAAAATATTAACACTGACGGCTTTTGGTTTATTATTATATGGCCATATCCTGGAGGAACAATAAATATATCTCCTTTAGATACTTTATATATATATGCACTATCTATATATGAAAAATCGTATATATCTTCTATATCTTTTGCCTTATCTTTATTTTTCTTCGGTTTTTGGAGTAATATAAGCCCATTTCCATGTAATATCTCTATAATTTCAGGGGCTGTATTGGATTCACTATTAATTAGACTATGATAATGTCCATATGTTTTCATAAATTCAATACCAGCAAGGTTTCCTGTCATAATAGTTATATCATGTCTTACTTCTTGTTTTGTGAATGTGTCTCCATGAGATTTTTTATATATATGATAATATTCTGTGTAGAATAGTTCAGGATACAGCAGATTTTCATTTAGGATAACATACTTCATCTCTTTCAAAGATCTATCCAATACTTTATGGACAGACAAATCTGTATTCAAATACAGAAGTTGATTTTCATTTTCAGAGCATTGTACTTTGATTCCGTTAATTGTTTTTAGATAAATGATCATTTTTTAATTCGTTTCCCCAAAGGTCATAAACTAATAATTGTAATACATTTACAATTGGTATTACTATTATTGCTCCCATTAATCCTCCAATAGTTGATCCAATAAATATACCAACGATAGTTAGTAAGGGGTTCATACCTATAACTTTTTGCATAATCTTTGGGGCTATAAAGTTTGCTTCAAGTTGTTGTATTACAATTACAGCTATTAGTGAAAATATAAAGAGACTAGGTGTTAGTATTAATGTTGTAAGTACTGCAGTAGCTCCAGATACAATTGGTCCTACAAATGGGACTACTTCACAAAACGCAGCAAATAATGCTAATGGTAATGCATATGGTACCCCTAATATAGTAAGATATAGCCAAAATAAAAATCCAATAATTAGACTTATTAATATTTGTCCTCTAAGCCATAAACCTAACTGAGATTCAATCCTTTGTATTATCTGTTCAACTCTTTTTTTTAAATTATTTGGAACTAGATTTAGTGAAGTTTGGTAGAAGTGGTCTTTATACAGTATCATGTATACTGCCATTACAATAATAAAAATGAAGTATACCAATCCTTCTATAATTCCTATTGCTGTTTTTGAAAGATTTAGAATTCCTGAAAGAACGTTATTGTAATTATTAAATAAGTAATTGTATATATTGAAGTTTGATAGTTTTGTTGTTGTGTTTCCTAATACTCCTTTTAAGAATGGGAATACATGTGCAACTTTTCCTGGTATTATAGAGAGATATCCCGTTATTACTCCTATTTGAGAAATAATAGGTGCAATGATTAAAACTATGAAAGCTACAAATAATGCAATTATAAATAATATACTGATAAGGACAGATAGCCCCTTTGGAATATGCTTTTTTGTCATCCATGAGATTATTGGAGATATTGCTGACATTATAATGAATGCAAGGAATATAAGGATTAAGACTATAGAAATTTTAATCAAAAAATATGTTCCAACAACAATAGCAAGTACAATTAATATTGTCTTGGTTGATATTTCAATAGTTTGGTTTTTCATGAAGAACTTATTTTTCGAATTCCAATTTTAGAAAATTTGTGCTTACCACCATTCTATCCTAAAAAATCTAAAAACTCAAATGATTGTATGCGTTACATACATTCTGGACTCTGGATGTAAATTCAGTATAAAATTTATTATTGATAACTAAGCTTACATAGAGTTATGATATTCCGAAGAA
>JAJZKG010000043.1 GCA_021809565.1 bacterium
GAGATTTTCAAAAAAAAATTCAATTTTACCTATACAAATTTATATTTTTATAATTATCCAGATATTTATAATAGCATTTATAGTCTCGTATACTATTCGTGATATATTTAAGTGATGGTATTGTATTATTTGACCCTGGCGGGATTCGAACCCGCGATTTCCAGGATGAAAACCTGATGTCCTAGGCCACTAGACGACAGGGCCAAATATAAGAAGAATATAACAAATATAAGGCATATTTGCAAATAAAATTATATTAAGTAAATAGTTTTACAGTATAGGATAAACCATTAAAATATTCAGTTGTAAAAGCAAAAGATGACAATTGAGTTTAGAAGGAAATTAGTATACAATAAATTAACGTTCTTCATAAAAAGATTAAAGAGAAATGAAAAATCAAACAATAGAAATTTCAACCAAAACAATACTTACAGTTATTGGTATCATAGTTCTCTTGTTCTTACTATTCAAGATAGCTACAATATTTGTTTTGATATTTATGTCATTTATATTAATGTCAGCTACTAATCCCATTGTTGTTTGGTTTGAAAATAAGGGTATACCAAAAGGGTTTTCAGTATTTATTACAATACTACTCATGATACTGGTAATAATATTAATATTTTTTGTAACAGTTACCCCTATAACTTCCCAACTTAATAGTATTGCTGTATCAATAGAAAATTTACCATCAAAAATAATAAATATATTTCCTTTTCTAAAAACTCAATTTCATCTTAATGCAATTGTTCTAAAATCAAATATATCAAGATATTTTTCCCAAAATACATATAATATTTTTGTATCTAGTTTTAGTAATATTTCTTCCACTACAATATCTATATTCTTCACTATTGGATATACCATATTAGTATTTGTAATGGCTGCTTACATGCTTATATACAAAGATCATTTTTATAAGACAACCCTTCAGGTTGTACCTAAGCTATATAGATCAAAAATAGAGAAAATTGTATATGAAGTAGAAAGCCAACTTGGAGCTTGGCTCATAGGACAGATCATAATAAGTTTTCTTATTGGATTCTTATTTTGGCTTTATCTAACAATATTAGGAGCTCCTTATGCTTTTCCGATCGCTATATTTGCAGCATTTGCTGAAATGATACCTTTTGTTGGACCAATAATATCAGGAATTGTTGCATCTATTGTAGTATTATTTGTATCTCCAGATCTATTTATCTTTTCAGTTATATTTGCAGCTCTAATACAACAGCTAGAAGCTAATATAATAGGACCTCAGGTTATGAAAAAGGTTATTGGAATTAATCCTTTAATTGTTATCATTGCAATATTTATAGGATCTACTCTAGATGGACTTTTAGGTGCTCTAATTGCAATACCTATAGTTACAGTTCTACAACTTATTATATATGACATAATTGAATATGATCTTTTAGAAAATAAAAAACAAAATGATAATACACTTAAAAACAATTAATGGAGTTAGAATACAATGTAGTGAGACTGAAAATAAGTTACTTTCAGTAAATGATGATGTATCTATATATAAAATTATTGATAGAGAACTATCTCAAATGCGAAGTGTTATTTTAAATGATCAATTAGTATACCCAAAACTATTCTATACTGAATATTTTCATCTCTATAAAAATGAGCACTCTAATATTTTCAAAGATGAAAATATTAGACATGATATTACTATAATGTCTGGGAATTTAGCAGGAATAGAATTTATGAAAACATATGGACACTATCATGAAATATTAGATGGATCTGAACATGCTGCACCTGAAATTATTGAGATTTTACATGGGAATGCAATAATACTTCTTCAAAAACCTAAAACTATAGATCGTAATAAAGAAGATGTAAAAACAATAGCAGATATTCTAGATTTTGGAAATATTTCAGAAGTATCTATGTTTAAACTTAAAATGGGAGATACATTTGTAATTCCACCTTATTATGGTCATACAATAATAAACCAGAAATCTAGTGCATTAGTATTTTCAAGTCTAATATCTGCAAAAGCTAAAACAATATATAAAGGTATTTTTGAATATAAAGGAGCTTCTTACTATATAATTAAAAAAAATGCTAAACAAGTATTCGTTCAAAACCCTAATTATAAATATGTTCCTAAAATAAAAAAACAGAAAAAATGGGCATATAATAACATCATAGATAATAAAAAAGGATCTAGCTATCTTAATTTTGTAAATAATCCTAAAAATTATACATGGATTAATAATCCAGATACTATAAATTGGGAGCAATTTGCATAAATGATCTGTATTTTATCAAACCTATCCTTTAATTCTATTGTATAAAAAAGATATTACAATACTTCTATAATTTATATTCCAATTCCCAGAATACCATCTTATATATTCACCTTTAAGTATATATATGTATTACCTATTCTTATTATTTGATAATATAAAAAATCTATTTCATCTACTCTGAAGATGATGGAATAGCTTCTCCAGATGTACTACCCAAGAACTTAGCATCCCCAAATGTATATACTGATCCATTTGTAGTTATTATATAGTATCCTAATCCATCTGAAGATAATAGAAATGATGCAGGAGTCATTACTGAAGGATTAGATATATTAAACATTGATCCATAGAACTTAGCATCTCCAAATGTGTATACTGCTCCATCTGCAGTTACTATATAATATCCTAAACCATCTAAACTTATACCAAAAGCTACTGTAGTTCTATTCATAATTGCTGATGAAGGTATATTATATAATGATCCATAAAATTTAGCATCTCCAAATGTATATACTGCTCCATCTTTTGTTACTAAATAATATCCTAACCCATCTGGAGTTGAAACAAGTGCTACTACAGTTTTATTCATAATTGCTGATGAAGGTATATTATATAATGATCCATAGAATTTAGCATCTCCAAATGTATATACTGCTCCATCTTTTGTTACTATATAATACCCTAACCCATCTGGAGTTGCTACTATAGAGACTGGTGTTTTTACTGGAATATTAGGTATATTATATAATGATCCATAAAATTTAGCATTTCCAAATGTATATACTCCTCCATCAGAAGTTAATATATAATATCCTGAATCATTTGGTGTTTGAGAATATCCAATTCCTATCTTGGATGGAACATTATTAGGAACGTTATACATATCTCCATAATTATTAGATCCAAAAGGATATAAATTACCATTTAACCCCAAAATACTATATGCAGGATTAGAGTTAGAGTTAGAACTAGAGTTAGAACTAGAGTTAGAATTAGAATTAGAATTAGAGTTAGAGTTAGAACTAGAATTAGAACTAGAGTTAGAATTAGAACTAGAGTTAGAGTTAGAGTTAGAGTTAGAACTAGAGTTAGAACTAGAGTTAGAGTTAGAACTAGAACTAGAATTAGATACTGAAATTTGTGAAAAATACATATAATCTGACATACTACTACTTCCAGAAGAATAAATCAGACCTTCAATCTCATATATATACCCATTATATTTAACTGTATCAGAGAACTCTAGATTAGAAGGTAAATTTCCTACTAGAGACCAACTACCTAATTCCCCCGAAGATAAAATAGGAGCACTATATATATTGGATGTAGAATTATTCCCAGGTATTGCTCCTCCCATTTCATACACATAACCTTGGGACTCAATAGATGTAGCACCATATAAAGACAAGGGAAGGGATGTTGTTGAAGACCAACTACCTAATTCCCCTGAAGATAAAATAGGAGCATAATATACACTTGATGTACCATTCCCAGAAACTTCTCCTCCAATTTCATATACATAACCATCATATGCAATTGAGGTTAAATTATCTGTAGCATTATTAAGAGATGTTGTTGGAGTCCAACTACCTAATGCCCCTGAAGATAAAATAGGGGCATAATATACATTAGATGTAGGAACAGAGGTAGAATTCCCAGAAACTTCTCCTCCAATTTCATATACATAACCATTATATTCAACTGATGTTGCATAATCTGTAGCATTAATAAGAGATGTTGTTGGAGACCAACTACCTAATTCCCCTGAAGATAAAATAGGGGCATAATATACATTAGATGTAGGAACAGATGTAGAATTCCCAGAAATATTTCCTCCAATTTCATATACATAACCATTATACTCAATTGATGTTGCACCTTCTACAGACTCAGGAAGAGATGTTGTTGGAGACCAACTACCTAATCCCCCCGAAGATAGAATAGGGGCATAGTATACATTGGGTGTAAAAGTACCTCTACCATTAAAAAAACTCCCACCAATTTCATAAACATAGCCATTATATGCAATTGACGTTGAATATGTTATACCACCAGAAGGGATAGCATTACCAGTAATATTAAAATTGAAAGTAGTACCTGCATATAATATATGTGTAAATATAAAATTAAAAATTAATAAAAAAAGAGAAAAAAACA
>JAJZKG010000044.1 GCA_021809565.1 bacterium
ACTTCCTTAAAAAAATAAAATATGGATATTATAAAAGAAAAAATTTCTGTTCTAGAGAAAAGATTATTTGATATTAAAAAAAATATTGATTTTGCAGCTATTGAAAGGAAAATAAGTGAATTAGAACTGGATTCTGTTAAAGAAGATTTTTGGTTAGATTCTTCTAATGCTACAGCAAAGATGAAGGAGCTAAATGATTATAAGTCTGATATAGATACAATAAATTCCCTAGATTCTAGAATTTCATATTTAAAAGAGCTGACTTCGCTTTCAACAGAGGATATAGAAAGTCTAAAGGATGAAGTAGAAAATGAGTTTATATCAATAGATTCTGATTTTGAAAAAATAGAGTATAAGACTTATCTATCTGGTAAATTTGATAGGAATGGAGCAATATTTTCAATTCATGCAGGACAGGGTGGTACTGAAGCTATGGATTGGAGTGAAATGCTTTACAGAATGTATACAAGATATTTTCAAAATAAGGGATGGAAATATGAAATTATTGATAGTGTATATGGTAATGAAGCAGGTATAAGTAGTATCAGTATGGTTATTGAAGGAGATTATATATATGGATATCTTAAGCGTGAGAGTGGAACTCATAGACTTGTTAGAGTCTCTCCTTTTAATGCTCAAGGTTTAAGACAAACTTCTTTTGCTTTAGTAGAAGTTACTCCTCTTATTGAAGATAATAATGAAATAGAAATTAGAGATGAAGATATAGAATTTTCTGCAACTAGAGGAGGTGGACCAGGAGGACAAAATGTAAATAAAGTATCAACTAAGGTTACTTTGAAACATATTCCAACAGGATTAGTGGTTGTTGCAGGAGCAGAAAGATCTCAGGTACAGAATAGAGAATATGCTATGAAAAAATTAAGATCACAAATATATAAATTAGAAGAAGAGAAGCAAGCAAAAGAAATATCTAATCTTAAAGGAGAACATAAAATAGCAATGTGGGGAAACCAGATAAGGAATTACGTATTAAATCCATATAAGTTAGTTAAAGATTTAAGGACAGATGTAGAAACTTCAGATACGGAATCTGTTCTTAATGGTGATTTAGATATTTTTGTTTATGCAGAAATAAGACTTAATTGAAAAAATACTTCTTTTATTATATGCTATTAGGTAGTTATGCTTACTTTCAAGAATGTTTCAAAAAATTACAAAAATAGAGCAGTTTTAGATAATATAAACTTCAATATAGATGAGGGTGAATTTGTTTTTTTAGTAGGACATTCTGGTGCCGGAAAAAGTACTATAATAAGACTTATTATAAAAGAAGAAAACTTAACTTCTGGGAGTATTCATTTTGCAGGATATGATATTGAAAAGCTAAATAAAAAAGCTTTACCATTTTTAAGAAGAGAAATAGGTGTAGTTTTTCAAGATTTTAAACTGCTTGATAGAAAAACAGCTTTTGAAAATGTTGCATTTGCACTAGAGCTATCTGATCACACCAATAGAGAAATAAAAAAAGGTGTTGATTATATTCTTGATATGGTAGGACTAAGCTCTAAATCTAAATTTTTTCCTAACCAGTTATCTGGAGGAGAAAGACAAAGAGTTGCAATTGCTAGAGCTCTTGTTAATAATCCTCATATACTTATTGCTGATGAGCCTACAGGAAATCTAGATCCTTCTGTAAGTTGGGATATAATTCAGCTTTTAAATAAAATTAATAGCTGGGGAACAACTATACTGATGGCAACTCATGCCTCAGATGTAGTAAATTCTATGCAAAAAAGAGTTATTGCATTAGATGAAGGAAAAATTATAAGAGACTCTGAAGGAGGTTATAACGAATGATGCTTAAAGCTGAGAGGATACTCAAATATACATATCAACATATAGTAAGAAACGGATGGCTTTCATTTGCATCAATTGCAATTATGACGCTTACTTTTTTTGTTATATCAATTTTTTCTTTTACTGTTTACTCAGTAAATGTAATACTACATTACTATGAATCAAAATCTCAAATAATAGTATTTTTTAATCCAAATGCTCCTATATCATATATTCAATCCGTTAAAAAGGACATAATAGATACAGGAAAAGCTAGTAATATTAAATATGTATCTAAACAACAGGCATTTACAAATTTTGAAAAAGTCTTAAAAACTCAGAATCCTCAACTTGCAAACGCAGTAGATCTAAATGCCCTTCCTCCATCATATGAGATTAGTACAACAAGTCTTTCTAATTTAGAAGATATTGCAAATATACTTTATAAAGTTAAAGCTCAAAGTAAGGGGGAAATTAATAATATACTCTATTTTAAGAGTGTTGTTCAATTTTTGAAAAAAGCTGTATCTATAATTACAAGTATAGGTATAGGACTTATAATATTTTTAAGCATAATTTCATTTGTTATTATTATAATAACAATAGCAATAACTATAAATTCTCATTCAGAAGATATAGAAATTATGAAACTTGTAGGTGCTACTGATACTTATGTATCAGGACCTTTTATAATAGAAGGAGCTTTTTATGGAATAATAGGGGTATTTATATCATCTATAATTTTATACCTAATATATTTAGTAATAAGTACTTCATATAGAAAAAGCGTTCTACTTCCTATTTTAAGTTTCTTTCAAGGAATCCCGATTCCTCAATACTCTATATTACTTCTATTAGAAATTATTGGAATAGAGATATTTATTGGAATAGTAATTGGTGCAATATCATCATTTATTGCAATATCAAGATATCTTAAAAAATAGTTATTGAAATTGGTTCAGATTTTATGATATATTGGTATGTAAACTATTATGGAAAAAAAGCTTTCCAATAAAAAATTCAGAATATTTCTTTTTTCTATTTTATCTCTTGCTATAGTAGTATACCCTTTTATGATGTCTAATAATGTTAAGGTAAATGCAACCTCTTCTATAGGTGCACTACAACAACAGTATAATGATTTACAGAATTTAATAGCTCAGAATCAAGCAAAAATTAATCAAAATAATGGAAATATTCAGAATCTTCAATCTCAGATAAATTCATATCAGCAATTGATTTTTCAAAAACAAGTTTTAGTTAATAATCAAAAAGCTCAAGTAGATCAATTAAATTCACAAATAGCAACATTAAATTCACAAATTTTATCTGAACAGAATCAGATTTCTGTAATAAAAGGAAAAATAGATCAAAATGCTAAATCAGGTTATGAAGAAACATATATTCCTCCAGTAACAATTTTTATGGGTAATTCTAATATTAATAGTGATATTGCATCCGTTGTATATTTTAAAGCTACAATTACACATGAGAATAGTTTAGTTATACAAATGGATAAGCTTATTTCAGAACTTAATTCTAATAAAGCTTCAGTACAGTTAAAACAACAAGATGCACAAAGTTTACTAAATCAGGAAGTTTCTACTGAAAATTCATTAATTTCTGATCAGAACAATTTAAAAAATGAACAGGCAACTTTTGCAAGTCAAAATAATAATCTTCAAAATTCAAATAATGCTCTTTCTCAGCAACAACAGTCTATACTTCAGAAACTTTCTCAATTAGAGTTATCAGAAGGTGCTCCTGGAGTAATTCCTGCAAACGTTCCATGTCAACAAGGAGCATATTATTCACAAGAATGTCCTCAATGGGGAAATTATCAACTAGATTCATCTGGAGATACTTATGCAAATGCAGGTTGTTCTTTAATAGCAATTATAATAGCAGAAAATCTTATAGGAAATAGTGGGTTTTCTCCTCTTTCTCAAACAGCTCTACAATATTGGAATGGTGGAGCTCAGTTTTATAGTTTACCTGGAGTACAACAAGTAATTTGGAATCCATCAATAGCTCAAATTGATGCATATGCCTCAATTACTTCTCCTGTTGTAATAGGATTTTATGTTCCTGATAATCCTTTTGGAACACATTTTGTTACTCTTACTGGAGCAGTTGGAGCAGGTGGAACTATGCAAGATCCTTGGTTTGGACCTAATTTAACATTTGGTCAAAATATGGGAGGAGGATTAAGCTATAATGCCAATAATATATTCTTTGCAGCAGTTTTCTAAATTAATTTAATTATATCTCTTTCGGATATTTTATATTTATTCTCTTCTGTTTCTAATATATTATTGTATTTTATATTCCAAAAATAGAATCTATTTGGAGGAACCTTTCTTATACTTATTACTTTAAATTTACTATCAAGTACAATAACATCTATTGTTTTCTTCATTCCAAATGTATGTATTCCAAATCTAGTTTTAAAAAATATATTCTCATCATGATATTTAAGTTTTCCTAATGAAGATCG
>JAJZKG010000045.1 GCA_021809565.1 bacterium
ATATGATATCATATATTTGAAATGAAATCTAAAAAATTAAAAAACATATCATTTTGGGGATCATCTAATTTTTCTCTAAAAGTGTTGAATGAGATAATAGATGATTTTAATATAGTTTTTGTCGTATTAAAAAATAGAAAGGGAGATTTTTTTGATTTTTGTAAAAGTAGAAATCTTAAAATATTCTCATATGATGAGATGGAAGATATTGATTTTTCTTCTATTGAATTTTGTTTAGTAGCATCCTTTGGCGCAATAATAAGTAAGAGTATTCTTGAAAGATCTAATTTTTTAAATGTACATCCCTCATATCTTCCTTTCTACAGAGGTGCAACTCCAATTCAATCTACATTATTAAATGGAGATAGAGAGTCAGGAATAACAGTTATAAAAATGAATGAAAAGTTGGACAAGGGTGATATTATTCTACAAAAGAAAGTTGAGATAAAGGACGATTACAATTATGATAAATTAGAAACTATAATGGCTAAAGAATCTAGAGAGCTTATAAATAAGAGTATCTATATGTTTAATAAAATAGTTCCCCAAAAACAAGACTCTTCAATTGCAACTTATTGTTATGTAAGTGATTTTTTCAGAGATAAAGTTAAAATTGATTTTGAAAAAAATGCAAATGAAGTTGTAAATCTTATAAAAGCTTCTTATCCTGCTTGGTTTTATATGAATGATCATACTATTATAAATATTAAAGAGGCTATGGTATCAGACATAAAGTCAAAGGATGGATTACAGATACTTCCTAGTGAAAAAGATTTATATATAGCCTGTAAGGATTTTTATATAAAAGTTAACCTTATACAAAAAGAAGGTAGGAAATATCAAAGTGGAAGAGATTTTAAAAATGGTTTATCTAATATTAAAGACCTTCACTTTTTTTGAAATCAGAGAGCACATCTCTTATATTATCAAATGCAACTTTCTTTATTGCATCATCAATACTGAACCAATCTCCGTCTAATTTTTCTTCATCCTGTTGTTTAGTTCGTATCCTTTCATCATCTATAAGAGACATAATATAGTATATTGTGTTTTTTTCACTTTTTCTATAATTATTCCATTTATCTTTAAACTGATAGAATATCTTAAATGTTTTTGAAGATATTATCTTTATATTCCTATACCCAGTTTCTTCTTTTACCTCTCTTATTGCTGCAATTTTGCTACTTTCTCCTTTTTCAATATGACCTTTGGGTAATTGATATGTCTTATTATCTTTATTATAGATAAGGTATACTTCTTTTTTGGAATTTAAAAGTATTCCTCCAGATGTATAGTGTTTTTTAACCTCCATTCTTTCTCTCTTTGTATTGATTGTAGATAATTAAAAGTTGGCTTGCAACGAAGATACTAGAATATGTACCTGAAAATATACCTATAAGAAGTGCTACTGCAAACCACCTTATTGTAATTCCTCCTAATAGGAATAGAGCGGAAAGAACTAAAAGTACAGTAAATGATGTATTTAGTGACCTATTTAATGTTTGCATTAATGAGTTGTTTACAATATCACTAAAATTTATAATTTTAGTTTTTATTAAATTTTCTCTAATTCTGTCGAATACAACTATTGTGTCATGTACTGAAAATCCAATAACTGTAAGTATTGCTGTAACAAATAAGGAATCTACGGGGGCATCAAAAAAATGTCCCAATATTGCAAATGCTCCAAATACTATTATCACATCATGGATCATAGCTAACACAGCAGATACTCCAAAAACCCATGGATTTGCAGGCTTGGGGACTTTTCTAAATGCCCACCCTATATATATTATTATACCTGTTATGACTATTATTATTGAATATATAGCATCTTGAGTAAGTTCTGATCCAATTGTTGGGCCTATTGTTGTGATACTCTGAGGTTTGGAAAGATGAAACTTAGTTTGGATATTATTTTCAATTTTTCCAAGTGCCTTTTGAGATAATGGAGGCGTTTGTATTTGATATTGATTCTTTGTAAGTTCGACGATGGAACCATTTTTTATGTTTTTAGGCACATATTTTTCTATACTTGAAACCTCATTAAGGTTTACGTTATAAATTATTTTTGTACCTCCAGTAAAATCAATTCCGAATTTCAGCCCCCAAAATATAAGGAAAATGATACCTAATAACATTAAAGTTAAAGAAAATGCTATATAGAAATATTTGTATTTTACAATATTTAGATTCATAAAATTATTTTATATAAAATATCTCAAGTAAACTTCTTGTAATTGTTACAGCAGTAAAAAGACTAACAATTACACCTAAAGCTAAAGTTATTGCAAAACCCCTTATTTGAGATGTGCCTAAGATGTACAGTACAAAAGTTGTTATAAGTGTAGATACATTTGAATCCCTTATTGAGTTCCATGCTCTTGCAAATCCTAACTCAACAACTGATTTTCGGGATCTACCCTCAATGTTTTCTTCTCTCATTCTTTCAAAGATTAATATATTGGCATCAACTGCCATACCAATGGAGAGGATGAATCCAGCTATACCCTCTAATGTTAATGTAATAGGAATTATCTTAAATATTGCAAAAGCCATTAGTGCATAAAGAATCAGTGCAAAATCAGCAAGGATACCCAATGATTTATAATTCCATATCATGAAAATTAATATTATAGCTATACCTATAAATCCTGCTATTAGACTTGCATCTATAGATGCTTTTCCTAATGTTGCACCTATTGTATTCTCCTCAATAAGATTTACAGGAACTGGTAGTGCACCTGCATTTAGCTGGTCTACCAATGTTTGGGCCTGAGAAAGTGTGAAATTTCCACTTATTACTGGAGATGATGTAACTCCACTTGCAAGATTAGAGTTTATAACTGGGTTTTCTACCACACGATTATCTAAAATTATACCTATTGGCTTTCCAACATTTGCTTTTGCAAGTTGTGAGAATTTGGAAAGTCCTTCGGACTTAAAATTTAATTGTATATTTGGAGTAGTACTTCCTTGCGGGTATACTATCGTAGCGTTTTGCAGGTCTGCTCCAGTTAGGTTTGTTTTTGGATTAAAATCTTGCAGTGGTATTGTTGGAGTTACTATTGATTGTAAATTTATATTGGGCTTTAGCGTTAGAAATTCTAATTTTGCAGTTTGTCCTACCAACTTTTTTGCCTCATTAAGATTTTTTACACCAGCAAGATCAACAACAATTCTTTCTTGGTTTCCATATTTTTCTGTATAGACCTGTGCATTAGCAACTCCATATAAATTTACTCTTTCATTAATTATGTTTCTTGCTGCCGACATGGCACTTGCAACTTCGCTTTGTGGTATTTTAGATACATTTGCAAGAAGTACTAGCTGTGATCCACCTTTGAGGTCTAAGCCCAAGGATGGATTTAAATTATTTACATAATCTATACCTATAGAGTTCAAGTTAATTGCTATATGATTTATCGTATGATTAAAATTTATGCCTATAGGTTTAAGATTTATTTGTACCTTAGGTATATCTATAAGTATAGATATTATATATAAAAGAATAATAACTATTAAAAATTTTTTTGTTTTTCGCATTAGTGTGATATTTTAGAATAACTTTTGGTTTTATGCAAATTATTACAAATATATAAAGCTTGAGTCTCCAACTAAAATAATTTTATCCTTATATACAACATTATATAAGAAATGACTATTTTCTTTTTTATAACTCTCAAATTCTGATTGCGTAAGGTAGGTATAATTAATAGATTTTTTATTATCTTCCTCATACTGTTTTACCAATTTATCAAGATATATATAATTGATACCACTACCTATAATTACAAGATCAATCTCTTCATCTGATTTTCTATTTCCCAATAAATATGAATTAGTAAAAAATGCTACACGTATATTTCCTATTTTAGTTTTATGCTTTATTATTCTTTTCCCTAATCCGAACTCTTTGTTAAATATTGATATAAGCTCATTAAAAAATTCAAATTCTTTATTTAGAACATAGTATAGTCTATTCCCATTTCTTTCACTTATAAGAAATCTTATATCTTCTAATTCCTTTAATATTCTTCTTACTGCATTTATCTCTTCTCCAGTTTGTCTTACGATCTCTCTTACATGATAAGTACTGTTAACATTTAAAAGGAATAATTTTAAAATTTTTACTCTTACTTTGGATATCAAAAATTTATCTATCATTTTAACTCCCTTGAGTATAAGTAAATGATCCAGTT
>JAJZKG010000046.1 GCA_021809565.1 bacterium
TCAACCAAATTGGAGCATCAGTTCAGTGGAAACTATAGCAAATATACAGAATCCAAATTTTACAATACATAACCAAGGTACTCCTTATACCCCTCAACCGGGAGATATAGTAATACACTATAATACATCAATGGGTTATTATCATGTTAATTTAGTTGTTGCCGTTGATGGAGGCACCGTAACCTTAATTGGAGGTGATCAGGGTGGTGCTAATGGATTAAACTATGGTGGGACACAATCGGGGTCGGTCGTATCAGAATATACAGATAATTTTTCTTCAAATAATTTCTTTGGAGGTTCGGATAATGTATATGAATACGTAAGTCCAAATTAAGAATATGAACAACAATATAGTAATACCCAAAAAAATCAAGGCAATGATAGCTATATTTTTAATTATTTTTATTGGTTGGGGAATAATTAATATGATTGATTACTATTCTTTTCATCTTGATAATGTTTCACCTCCTGTAGATAATATTAGTAACGTAAGTCCCTTTGTTGATTTTAACTTCAATAATGAATTAAAAAATAATAATATCTCAATCAGCTCAAATCCGAATATTATCAGTTCCTATAAAGTGTACGGTAAAACTCTAAGAATCTATTTTAATAATATTCTAAGTACAAAAAAGCAATATTTGATTACTATAAACCGTATATATAATACCAATAATTCTGGACTTAAGAATATAAAAATTAATTTTAGACCAGTGTATAATCCCCAAGGTTTAACTCCATCGCAATCCCAATATGTTTTAAAAGCTCAAGCTCAAGGGGAAGCACAAAATGCTAATGCTGGTTTAGAATCGATACTGCCCTTCGTTAGCCCCAATGGCGATTTTGAAGTATCTTATTCAAATACTAATAATAACTTTATATTAATAATAACTGCTCAAGGTAATTCAAACCAACAAGAAGCGATTGACTGGTTAAGTGGTAATGGATTTTCAATTCAAGGATTGAATGTTCAGTACATCAATAGTCCACCAATATGATTCCATTTTTAACTTCACTCATCTCCAAAAATTTATAATTTTTATTATTTATAAAGTCTACTTTCTAATTTTTCTAATTTCTTTTCTGCGTTACGAACATATTTTTGCGGTTTCTTTTTATTCTTATAATCATTTTCGATTTCCTCTAGTTTTTTTAAGTATTCTTCTTGACTTATACTTCCATAGTATAAGTCCATTCTTAAATCTTTTAATTTCTGTTTATATTTTCTATATTCTCCTGATATAACTTTAGACAAAGCTTTGCGATTATCGCCTTCTAACCCATAAATATTTTTATAAGTTAATCCAATTCGACTTTGCTGTTCTATTCTATCTATTCTTTGCTTATTTTTCTCATTTTTTCTTTGTTGCTTTTCTACTTCTCTACTTTTTCTTTTAATTTCTAATCGAACACTTCGTTCAGTTGTCTTTCTACCCAAGAAGTTCTTAAATTTCTCCCTCAAATTTTCCTCAGAAGTTGTTTCTATTTCATTATCTTCCGGAGATTTATGATCTACTTCACCTGTTGGGGAAGTTGTACCTATGGGTTCTTCTGGGTAATCAAATTCTGATTTTTTTACAGGATTAGAATCTGAGTCAGATTTATCTAAATTTTGAGTTTGGAAAGGTGATTGTTCTTGATTTTGTGGAATTTTTGATTTTTCATTCATGATAACGTAGTATATCACAAAACTACAAAAAAAGCAATAAGATGTAAAAATATATCCTTGATATTTAAAAATAAAAGAGTAATACTTTAAGTATAAAATAAAGGAGAATGTGAAATGTTACATATATACATATATAGTTTTTTAGCAGGGATGTTTGGAACTAACGGTGTTCCTCATTTTATTAAAGGAGTCTTAGGTAAAAAACACCAAACTCCATTTGGCAAAGAATCTTCACCAATGGTTAATGTTATTTGGGGATGGGTTAATTTTGTAGTTGCAGGTTTAATATTGTTTTATGCCAATATTCACCCACATCTACTTAGAGCATTTGGTTTCTTAGCTCTAGGATCTTTAGTAATGGCATTAATTCTTTCATATACTTGGTCAATCAACAACAATACTAGTAAGAATAAAAAATAATTAAATAAAAGTATTGTTTTTGTAAATAATATGTTCTATTATGAATTCCCAACGAGGAGGTAATTATTATGGAGCAAGCTAGAGAAACTAGAAGAAAATATACAAAATATGAAAAAACTAAAGCATATATTTCTGCACTCTTAGCACTAGTAGGAGGAATGGCACTAAGTGCTTGTTCAAATAATAAATCTTCGCAGAGTTATAATAAAAATCCTTCAATAACAACGACTCATAACCCAATCAATAAACCAACCACAACTATAAATACAACAATAGAAAGTACTACAACCACTCAAGCTCCTTCTTCAAGTCAAAATCAGATACCTAAAGTTGATCCTAAGACTTTATTAAATAGAGGAGCATGTAATTACCTAAATGCAGATGCAACTAATATCTTGACAGAAATATTAGACAGTGTACCTGGAAATTCAGGGAATAATTATATTCAATGCTCATTGTTACCATTTGGGGACCTCGACTCTATTCAATATACAGATAATTATGTATCGACCCCTTCGGCTATTATGATAATTGCACTTACAGACAATATTGATCAAAATGGCACCATGGGCCTTCCAGTCGGAACGAATATATGGAATACTACTATTCTTAAAACTGCAGAACAGGCGCCAAATATATATCAAATAATTAATAATTATCAAGATTCTGGAGTTGATGCAGTGTTTTCGACCAAAGAACCTATAGCTTTTCTTGAATACGGAGGCTATTTTATAGAACTT
This sequence comes from bacterium, assembly GCA_021809565.1. Next base: position 2,830 of record JAJZKG010000046.1, read on the forward strand.
ACTATGGAGTCACCTATTACTAATGCCATAGATCCTAAGCTTGTTGCTCCGGCAGTAAAGGATCTTGTAAATTTTATTAATCAGAACAATTAATAAAAACATTAAAAGATAAATATAATAATTCAAAAATTGCAATAAATAGTATTTTGTTATATTATATGTAAATGATGTTTCCAGAAAAGTTTAAAGATTTGGATAGCCAAAGTCATTTAATATTTTTAGATATAAATGAATTAGATCACAGGAGAAGCAACCATATTTCTAAACTACTTATAAATAATGCTGACCAAAAATATATAGCTACCGAAAACCTTCATCCATATGGTATTAGAACAGAAGAGGCATTAAATCAAACAAAACCTTCTGAAGTTAATAGTAAATTAAATCTACTTAGAATCATATCTCAAGAAGAAGATTATACTATTTTTGAAGTACCTAAATCGATGCTATCTGTAATAAATGCTACTTTAGGCTCAAATCCTCATAGAAACGAAGTAATTGATAATATGTATCAAGGGATAGGTGAGGTTATTGGAAGGACTATTTTAAATGTATATAAAATAAACAAAATAGGATTAGCAGATTTTGGTTTAAATATAGACAACGGAGATCTAATTTTTATTCCCCCCTTTAAATTTAGAAAAGGTGAAAGTAATCCTGATCAAATAACATGTAGTTTAATCAAATCTATTAAAAATAATTTAAGTCCTGTATTATCAGACGAGAGAATCAAAGATTTAGGGAATTTTATCGAAATAGGTATAGACAATGAATACAGAACGTAATGAGTCAACAATTATTATTGAACCGATTGGAACTCATCACGAATATGTCAAAGATATTAATAAAAACATCGGTTATTTTAAAGAAAATATATATAGAACTTTAGGTAATAGTGACTCAGGTCACGGTGTAATGTTTGGTGATTTAGAGCCACATGGTCAGGTTTACTTTCAC
>JAJZKG010000004.1 GCA_021809565.1 bacterium
AGATACATTCTATAACGAATGGAGATTAAAATTATTTTTATATTTGTCATGATTTTTTCTCTAAAATAAAATATACTTTAGTATACAGTCTATACTTCATAAAGTAAAGTACTTACAAAAAGTATAGTATTGAAATTCTTTATTTTATGATATAATATAGTTATAGTGAACATCAATTGTGGTGTAGAAAAGACAATGAAGATAATAGGCAAAAAATGGTCTATATTAATACTACGTGATCTTTTTGATGGAAAAAAAAGATTCTCACAGATCCTTTTATCTTTAGATGATATTTCTCCAAGAACTTTATCTTTAAGACTTAAAGAATTTGAAAAAAATAAAATTGTTACTAAAAAGGTCTATAAAGAGATCCCTTTACATGTAGAATATTCACTTACGAAAAAAGGGGAATCACTACATGAAATTATCAAAGATCTAAGATGTTGGGGGGAAGAATTTGGGTAATCTATAATTAGTTTTTTTAAATTTTGCTTGTTGCACTTCAGTTCCTTAAAAATTCTAAAGCCCTCTCCCAAGAATCTTCTGCAGCCTCTCTGTTATACATATTTTTGTTTGTATCATTAAAAAAAGCGTGTCCACAATTTTTATATATTACATATTTGAATTCTTTATTATATTCATCCATTTTAGCCTGTATAGAGCCTACTGAATCAACAAGGTCTCTGTCATTCTCTCCATAGAATGCGAGAATAGGTGTATTCAAATCTTTTATACTATCTAAGTCAGTTGGGAATCTTCCATAATAGGGTATAGCTCTTTTTAACCCTTTTTCTTTTAAGGCTAGTGAAAATGCATAGGTTCCACCAAAACAGAATCCTACTATTGATACACTTCCATCAGTATTCTCATTATTTTTCAAATACTCAAAACAATCTTCTAGTTTATTCGTAGTTGATTCTCCAAATTCTACTGAATTAATAGGAGCTAGAATTTCTCTCATTTTCTTTTGAGCTTCATCTTTTTTTTGAGGATCTCTCATCTCCTCTAGTATGCTTTGATCTATTTTTCCCTCTATTCCTGTTCCACTGAGAAGGTCAGGTGCTAGAACTACAAAACCCTCATTTTTATATCTCTCTGCTACATCCTTAGTATGATCATTTAACCCCCATATTTCATGAACAATAATTAATGCCTCATGCTTCAGCTCATCATCTGGGTAGGTAAAATAGCAAGGGATTGCTCCTTCTCTAGTATCTATGGTAATCATTTTATTATTCATACTCGTGATAATATGTTTAATATATTAAATGTAAATGAATTTAATCTCTTATTTGAATTTTTATGAAAGCTTCTGCGTATTTATATTTTTTAGATTCTTTTCCTTCCATCTCACTCATCGACATTACATTAGATTTTAATTCTTCAAAATCATCATACTGACTCTGATGTTGTTTCAAAGCTCTAACTTTTAATTCTATTGTATCAGTGATATCAATAAATGTGTTGAGTCCTTCTCTATTAAAACTAATGAGGTATAATTCTTTCACTTTATGAGGTTCAAGTCCATCTTTTAAAAGTTCAGGGAATGACATAAGATTCCTTGAATATGGAAATACAGAAAACATAGTCGCCTTTCCTGCTTCAATATGATCTGGATGATTTATATATCCAAATTCTGCATTATATAAAATTTTAGGATCCATGGTTATTACAATGTCAGGTTTTATGGTTCTTATAATTCTTACTATTTTCTCTCTCACTTCATCATTGTCTTTTAATTCCCCATCTTTAAAATTACCAAAAAATACTTTACTAACTCCAAGCACTTTTGCTGCATTCTCTTCTTCTCCTGCTCTTGTTTTTGCAAGGTCCTCACCATTAGTCCCTTCAATGTTAGATCCTCTACTCCCATCTGTTAGAATAAGATAGTATGCTGTAGCACCTTCTTTTACCCATTTTGATATTGTTCCAGAACATCCAAATTCTAAATCATCCTCGTGTGCTGATACAGCTAAAATAATTTTATCTTTCATAATGTTTTAAAAATAAATATTAAGTGGGTTTTTTAGTCTATTCTTTCCTCTAATACCTCATCTATGATAATTATCATGTCTCTATGATCACCTTTATATCGTGCTTCTTGAACTATTGCTAACAATGATTTTGGAATATTAACACTATGGTCTTCTTCCTTAGATTTTCTATGAAATATCGGTTTACTGACACGAATGCCTACTGGTGGAACTGGTTCAAATCTCTCACTTTCCATAATTCGTATTATAATATAAATGAATATAAATATTCAATCACTAGTTTGTCTATACTAACATAGCTTGATATCCATCATATAATACACCAAACAATGGTTGTGCTAATGTATCTTCAATACCCATAGCTCTATCTTGTGAATTTTTTGATAACTGAGCTAATTCTTCCCAAGTATCTTTACTAAGTGAAGGGTCTAATTTAAATAATTCTGTTTGAACAGAAAGGAGTAAAACTCCAATTTGAAAACCAAGAGCTTTATCTCCAGTATTGCTATATGAAGTTGATACATCATTAAACTTTTTTCTTAAAGTGTCTAGTTTAGACTGGTCTCCCAAACCTACTTCTCCAGTTGATACAACAGTATAACCTTCATACAAAACTCTAAATAAGGTTTCTGATAATTTATCTTTGATGCCCATAGCTCTAAATTGTGAATTTCTAGCTAATACAGCTAATTCTGTGAAGGTATCTTCAGTACTTGTTCCTGATTTAAATAATTCTGTTTGTATAGACACCATTAATACACCAATTTTGTGTCCCAAAGCCTCATTTCCAGTACTACTATATATATTTGATTTCTCATGAAATTTAGATCGTAGAGTATCTAATTTTGATTTTCTTGGTATTTGTAATTCTGTTTCCATACTATGTTATGGGATAAAATAAATTGGTATAATGATAACATGTATAAAATTGTATTAGTAGGGTCTGGAGAATTTACGTCTTCAATGTATGAAGTAGATAAATTTCTAATTTCCCAGTTTCAAAAAAAGATAAAAATTATGATAGTTCCTACTGCTGCAGGAAGAGAAAAGGATTATAGAAAATGGATACTAAATGGTAAAGAACATTTTGATAAACTCAATACTGAATCATTAGGGGTTGATATAGTAAAGAGAGAAGACGCATTTAAAAATGACTATATAAAACTTTTAGATGAAGTGGATTTTGTATACTTTTCCGGAGGTGATCCAATCTACCTTTTAAATACATTAAAAGATACTACATTCTTAAATGCTGTAATAGAAAGATATAAAAACAACAAAGTAATAATAGTTGGTTCATCGGCTGGAGCTATGATGATGGGAAGTTTTATTCCATCCAATCTATTTAGAAACTTAATCACCATGAAAGGTTTAAATATAGAATGGAATAAATCTTTAGATTTAGTAAATTTTACTGTTATTCCTCATTTTGATAGATTTTCAAAAATGTTAAATTTTAATATTGGTGGAAAATATTTCAAAAATAAATTTATGGAGAATTTAAAGGGGACTATAATAGGTATTGATGAGGATACTGCTCTAGTAAGTAAAGATGGTGTAGAGTTTAAAGTTCTTGGTAAATCATATGTCCATATATTCACTCAGAATTCTGACGATAAAGAATATAAATCTGGTGATATGTTTAAAATAGTATAGAATGTATTCTATCGTTGCTAACTTATGGAGAATTAGATCTACTATTACAAGGTGAAGTATTTTAGTTGTTTTTTGTATCTATAGTTTTAAATGCTTTTTTAATTATACTCAGTGAGAGTTGTTTGATTTCTTTCCCGAGAAGGATCTTCCTATGGCTATAAGTATTACAGCTCCAATGAAGGCAACTAATATACTATAGAGATTAAAACCTGTAACTCCTGACGCCCCAAAAAGATTCATAACAAATCCTCCTACAAAAGCTCCTATTATTCCTAATATTATATCCATAATAATTCCACCTGAACCTTTTGAAACCATAGATGCTAACCATCCTGCAATTAATCCTAAAATAACCCATGTAACTATATTCATAAATTTGTCCTAAATAAAATATAATACTAGTTTAACTATTTAATATTAAGATTATATGAAAAATAGATTAATTATGATAACTAGAAAAATAATAAGAAATTATGTAGAATTATATCCTATGAAAAGAGTAATTCTTTATTATAAGTATATAAAAATAGAGAATCCTAAGGCTTTTTTGAAAAGTCAAAAGAAACTTTGTTTAAGACTAAATCTTAAAGGTCGTATAATTATATCCTGGGAAGGTTTAAATGGAACATTGTCGGGATCAAAAAGTAGTGTGGAAGCTTATAAAAAGGCCCTACTAGAAGATATTAGGTTTTCTGATATTGTGTTTAAAGAGAGTGATGTTAGTGGTGATATATTTCCAAAATTATCAATAAAAATAAGGGATGAGATAGTAACATTGAAAGAAAAAATAGATATTGTATCTAAAGAGAGCAAGAAAGGAAAATATATTTCACCAGGAGATTTTCATAATATAGTAGTTAATAAAGATCATGATACAGTTATTTTAGATGCAAGGAATAACTATGAATCTCTAATAGGAAGATTTAGGGGTGCTGTAACTCCTGATATCGATAATTTTAGAGATTTACCAAAATATCTAAAAAATCTTAGAAAGTATAAGAATAAAAAAGTTGTAATGTACTGTACAGGAGGAGTTAGATGTGAGAAGGCTTCTGCTTTACTCTTACAGAATGGTTTTAAAGATGTTTATCAGTTGAAGGATGGAATTTTAAATTATGCAAAGTACCATCCAGAAGATTTTGAAGGAAAATGTTATGTATTTGATAAAAGAATAGCAGTGCTTCTAGACAAAGATAATGTCAAAATAATTTCTAGATGTAAACATTGTGGAACTACTTCAGATATCTATATAAACTGTGCAAATAAAAAATGTAATATGCAATTTATATCATGTAAAAGTTGTATTGAAGAGTTTAACCGTACATGTTCCATGGATTGTAAAAGTTTTATAAATATAAGTGCTTAGATAATTTCAAAAATTTAAAAATTAATATATATAAATTTTGGCTTTTTTATAATCAATTTTTATGTATTATTGCAAAAATAAATATGTTGTGATAATATCTCACGCAATGTATAAATATAAATTATTTATAACTTTACTTGTAATATTATTTCTTGCCCCATTATTACACACTAATGCTTTTGCACAAGGCTATACACCAAGTGTTGTTAGATCCATGAGTGTAGATTCTAAAATAGTACCAGTAGGAAATGGTACTGGTTACTACATAATATCTAATACTGGGATAGTCCAATCACTAGGATCTGCTAAGTATTATGGAGGATTGAATAATGTGGCCACAGTTCCAAACCACAATGTTGTAGATATGATAGTAACACCAAATGATAGTGGTTATTATATTTTAACCCAAGATGGTGGAGTCTATAATTTTGGTAATGCAGAGTTTTATGGATCTTTATATAATGTTCAAACTGTTCCAGTAAGAGTAGCTGTTAGTATGAAACTTACAACAACAGGTAATGGATATTATATAATGACAAAAGAAGGTGGAATATATACTTTTGGGGATGCAGTATTTAGGGGATCTGCATATACCTACCAAAACCCTCCAACAGTTAATGCAGTCTCCTTGCAAGTAACTAATGGTGGTTACTATATTCTAGAGCAAAATGGAGGAGTTTATACTTTTGGTACAGTGCCTTTTTATGGATCAATGTTTAATATATCTGGCAATATAGATAGAACATCAATAGGGATGCAGTTAACATCAAAAGGTTATATGATACAGACATCCGATGGAGGAGAATATACATTTGGTAATGCACAATTTTATGGAACTATCTTTAATATTATAAATCCTCAATCATCTATAGTAACAGATACAGCTGTATTACCAGGAGACACGGGATATTATGTTCTTGTATCAAGTGGAGCTGTATATACTTTTGGTAATGCAATATATCTTGGTGATTACACGACACTGGGTATATCTAATATAGGAGTTATTACAAATACGGGTCCATTAACTGTTACTGGAGATACTGTTTTGAATGGTAATCTATCTGTTATGGGTATTATTACTGCACCTCTACTTGATATTAATAATATTAATATATTAAATGATCTTTATTTTACAGGTTCGAATCCACAAATTGATACAGGATCAAACTCTCTTACATTTAATGGTAATGGTTCAACTGGAAATATATGTTTCTTTAAATGCAGTAACAGTATATCTTCAAATGGTTCCCTATCGCTTCTTGGTGGAGCATTATTTGGTGGAAATATTAATGTAGGAGGAAGTAGTACTAATATATTAAATGGAAACACTAATCTTAAAGATAATCTTCAGGTATCTGGTAATACAATGACTAATGGTGTAACAAATACAGGAATATTTACAAATAATGGAAGTACACTTCTAAATGGAACATTAAATGTCACAGGCAATACCCAAACTCATGGTGTAACTAATATGGGATCATTATTTAATGATGGAAATTTATTTGTTTCAGGGAATACATTTATTAGAAATAACCTGGATGTACTTCATAATGTACATATTCAACATAATCTTAAAGTAAAAGGGAAAACTCAAACACATGGTATAAAGAATAAAGGTGAGTTGAGGAATAGAGGTGTGATAGTAGCTTTTGGTACGAGAAAAACTAGATATACTGCATTAGTTATATTTGGTAAAACACAGCTTTTTGGTGAATTAAATGTTCTTAGTGAGACTAATACACATGGAATAAATAACAATGGTAACTTATCAAATAGTGGAGATTTATCAGTTCATGGTAATGTTGCATTCTTTAGTGATATGGAAGTAGCTGGTAGTACAACTATTGGAGGTATACTAGATGTTACAGGCCAATCAACTTTTGTTGGAAATGTCACATTAGCTCAAAATCTTAAAGTCGGAGGTACAACCACCACTAATGGGTTAGTAAACAATGATAACTTGAATAATACAGGTAATTTAAATGTTGGAGGTAATGGTACATTTGGAGGCAATTTAACTTTAACAGGTTCTAATCCACAAGTTAATTCTACTGGATCAAATAGTTTAACACTAAATGGTAATGGTAACAGTGGTAATACATGTTTCTATTCATGTGGTAATAACATAGTGCCTAATGGATCAATATCATTCTTAGGTGGAGCATTACTTGGTGGTAATCTTAATGTAGGAGGTAGTAGTACTAATATATTTAATGGAAATACACTATTTAAAAATAGTATAACTGTATCTGGAAATACAAATACTAATGGTTTAACAAACACAGGATTATTGACGAATAATGGTAATATTACATCTACGGGTACAGGAGTATTCTCATCTGTAGTTTCAGCATCACTATATCAAATAGCTGGTTCGACAGTACTTTCTAATGGAGGAAATAGTTCAAATATATTTGTTGGTATGTCTGCTGGTAATGCTAATACTTCTGGATTTAACAATACTCTTGTAGGAAGTGATGCTGGGTATAATAATACTTCTGGATATAGTAATTCATTCATAGGGTTGGATGCAGGTTTTAATAACCAAACAGGTACTAATAACACATTTTTAGGTACTAGTGCTGGAAGCTCTAATATAACAGGTTCAGCTAATACATTCTTGGGGGTAAATACGGGAGGAGCTAGTGGAATTATTGATTCTACGGCTATAGGCCAAGAAGCTCAAGTTAACGAGAGTAATGCTTTAGTATTAGGTACTTCTGGAACGAATATAGGGATAGGAACATCTGCACCAAGTGCAACATTGGAGATAACAGGTACATCAGGACAGACTCAAAGTTACTTTGATATAACATCAAGTGGAGGGCCATCAGGGAATGTATTCTCCATATCATCAACTGGTAATGTAATAATATCAGGTCATATAATAGTACAAGGTGTAACACCAACATTAGTTTTATATCATGGTAATACTGCTCAGTTATCTGACGCTACAGATACATCAGGTGTCATTCAGTTGGAATTGAATCCTTCCTCAGTTCTTCCTGGAGGACAAGTTGCAGTTGTATTTGCCAAACCATACCAGATTCCTCCTAACGTTGTTATATCTCCTGATAACCCACAGGCTGCACTAGCATTTTCTAACGAAGCAGCATTCGTTACAGCAACTACAACAGGGTTTACTATAAACTTTGGTGAAATCAAAACATTACCTCTTATATATGATTATCTTTGGACTTACGAGGTAATACAATAATTCAATTATTTTTATAATTCTTCAATATTGAAAAAGCCTTATCCACATCTTTATTATTAAAAACTATTGTTAATTCTTGGTATGTAGATATGATATCTGTCTAAATTATGATCTCTTTGTAGGATAAATTGTACAATATTAATTTGGTTATATCTATGCTAATTAATCTTAATTTTCAAAGTAGAAGTTTCCTTTGTATACATCTATTTCTATTGACCAAATATATACAAACTGATATACTTTGTATACATATTTAAAAAGATATATACAAACTATGGATTTAATAAAAATTGGAACAATTCAAGAACAAGCACAAGGATTTAAAGCTTTTATACCTAACCCATTCCCTCCAAAAGAAGGTTTTAATTTTGGTGCAAAAATACTGAAAAAAAATGATCAAGCAACTAGACTATTGGGAAAATTAGATGGAATTACTAAACTTTTACCAGATGCTGACTTCTTTTTATTAATGTATTTGAGGAAAGATGCAGCTTCTTCTAGTCAAATTGAAGGTACAATGGCTACCATGATTGATACAATAAAGACAGAGGCAAATATTACTACAGATGTACCTGAAGATGTAGACGATATATTACATTATATAAAAGCTCTCAATTATGGAATTAAACGTGTTACATCAGATGATTTTCCAGTTTCACTTCGTTTTATAAAAGAATTGCATGAGATACTTATGAGTCAAGCACGATCAACACATTTTTCTGATCCAGGAGAATTCAGAAAGAGTCAAAATTGGATTGGAGGAACAAGACCAGATAACGCACGTTATGTCCCTCCTCCTGTAGGCAGTATGAATCAAGCACTAAATGATCTTGAAAATTTTATACATTCAACTGACACAACGCTTACCCTAATTAAAGCTGCATTATTACACGCACAATTTGAGACGATTCATCCATTTCTTGATGGAAATGGAAGAACTGGGAGGATGCTTATAACATTTTATTTGTGGCAAGAAGGGTTTATTGAAAAACCTGTATTATTTTTATCTTCATACTTTAAAAAATATCAACAAATATATTATGAGAAACTTTTTGGATATCATAATGGCAATGTTTCAGATTGGGTTGATTTTTTTCTTGATGGAGTAATTGAGATTGCAGGTGAGGCAATAGATATTGTTGAAAAAATCACTGTACTAAGAGAAGAAGATATGTTGAAGATACGAAAGCTAGGAAAAAGAGCCTCAGAAAATGCAATAATGATTTTACCCAAGTTATATGCTCAACCAATTATTAATATAGCTCTTCTTCAGAAATGGACTGGATTTACTCGTGCTGGGTCACAGAAAGTTATTGATCGTTTTATAGAAAACAAAATTCTCGTACTTCAAGATCACAATAAAAAATATGGTAAATCATATATTTATAAAAAATACGTAGATATTTTTAAAGATAGTAAAATATAAATCCTTATTGGTATAGTAGACAATGTCAAAACCATTACTTATAAATTCTAATACCTACTGCATAAAAAAATTAAATACTTTATTTTTTGACTCATCTGCAACTTCATGCCCCAGATTTTTACCTATATCTAGATTGACATTCATTTGTAGAGATTTAAGATATTTATAATATTCTTTTAATCTATCCACTGGATCTTTACCTAATATAAGTTTATATCTGTCAACCAGTTTTCTATCGTAATTTAACTCAAATTCTATTGGATCATTCATATCTTTATCACCTACATAAAGATAATATGGAATTTTTTTAAATTTATCTATACTAAATTCATTATCTGATATTTTATCTATATCATTTATTCCAAAAGGATAACCTATTGTTAGACCTTTATAAGAAGATATAGGGTAGATATAGTCTCCTGCAAGTAATAATGCAACTTTATCTACCGATGCGGGATGAAGTAAAGAAAATCTATTGGCAAATAGTCCCCCAGCAGATACTCCACCTATAAATATCTTTTTATGATATTTTAACCCTTCCAAATTTAATTTTAATTTCATCAAATCAATCATTTTAATTAATTCTAAATCGGGTCTTGTAAAAAAATTAGTCCCATCTTTAATTAAATCTTCAATCATAACCTCTTGAGACATAATTTGAGAGTCTAGTCTAAGCTTTCCTACATTCCTAGGTAAGACTGGTGTTAAAACAATAGTATTAGTATTTGTACAATATTTACAGATTGATTTGATTGTACTAAGCATTTGATGTGGTATATTACTGTATTGATTATCATATAGGATACTTCCATGTAACCAAACAAGAATCCTAACTTTTTTGTCTTTATTTAAATTAGGTACATATATTAATTGATTATATTTAATATCATCATTATACTTAACTTCAATAATTTTATTTCTATCTACAAGGTCGTACATAATATCTTAACTATTAATATTTTTAAAATTATTTAATTTTCTTAAATTCTTTAAGTGTAATCCAGCTTGTGAAAGAATCGGTTTAATTGAATGTTGTTTATATGAGGAATATGTTGTTTTTTTCTGATCCATCAATTTCTTCAGGATAAAGTTCTATTGCTTCTTGAATATTTTTTTTAGCTTCTTTATAACTTCCTCCTTGAGAAGCAACTCCGAATTCTAAACAATCAGCCACAAAGAATTTTCCTTCTTTCCAAATAACTATATGTAAAATATTTATACCTTTCATGCAATAATTATAACATGCATCAAAAATGGATTACAGGTATACATTCAACATTTTTTTATTACTAATTTATATTTTGCTTAAATATGAAATATAGTATAAGATTATTATACTATGGATAGACTAGAAATTGGTGATAAGGCTCCTCAGTTTACACTCAAAGATTCAAAGGACGAGAGTGTATCCTTGTCTTCATACAGGGGTCAGAATGTAGTTTTATACTTTTACCCTAAAGATGGAACTCCTGGATGTACAATAGAAGCTCAAAAATTCAGAAATGACTATAAAGAATACCTTGATCATAATACTGAAATAATAGGTATCAGTGTTGATAGTGAGAAGGCACATGAAAATTTTTGCACTAAATATGAATTATCATTTACACTTTTATCAGATAAAAACAAAGAAGTGGTAAAATTATATGGAGTATTGGGTAAAAGCCTTTTTGGGGAAGGTACAAAACGAGTAACATTTCTTATTGATGAAAATCAATCAATTTCAAATATATGGTGGAAAGTGAATGTTTTAAAGCATTCTAAAGAAGTTTTGGATTTTATAAAAAATAAGGAAAATGTTTAAATTGTTTTAACTTTGTCTAGATTCTGAACCCGAATATTTTATCAAAAATACTCCAAACATAATATTTAACAAACCCTACTGTATCTTTATATACATATGTATCAGGGAAAGCATATAATATTCCATCTGATGATCCTATGTAAATTTCATTATTAACTAATGCAGGGTTTGCACCAGAAAACTGAGCGGTCTTCCCCACTCCAAATCTGTGTACTCCAAGCACATCTCCATTCTTAGCATTTAGTGCATAGAAATTTTTAAACTCATCTCCAAAGTATAGTATACCATGTGAATAAACTGCGCCATCTTTAACATCACCATAAACTTTTGTCATCCAGTTCATTTTTCCTGTGTTTATATTGAATGAATAAAATCTCCCTTTACCGATTGGATTTCCTACATATATTGAATTTTTAACTATAATAGAATTGGCTGTTTCCATGGCCATAGGGTTACTACCAAAGCCTAATATATGATCCCATGCTATTTCTCCTGTTTTTTTAGATAATACATATAATACTTCATAAAATTTATTAGGTGTAGGAGAAAGTGCTTCACCAGATATAACCACATATTTTGAATTTGAAGATGGAGAACAATCAGTTAATCCTCCAAATGATTGAGGCATAGCTCTCTGCCATAATATTTTTTTATCTCTTATATTGATAGCTGCTACATATTGAGTCTGATTAGGTAATCCTTCTCCAAAGTATGCAACATTGTGATTCAAATTTATAGAAGACATAGATACATAACCTTTTAGATTATCTACCCAATTAACAGTTCCTGTCTTAGCATTTATAGAATAGAAATGTTTCCCTCCATTTGCAACGTACAAATTCCCATGTTTATATGCAAAAGAAGGCATATTTTCACCAATAGTACTCTTCATCCAAATTACCTTTCCTGTTTTAGCTGACAATGCATAAATACCATTATTACCTGATCCACGAACTACACTATTTTTCCCTGTTGCATTTACAGACGTTAATTTTGATGAATTTGTTATAGATGTTTTATATAGATTATTACCTGTTCCAAAATAGACAACTCCATTTACAACTAAAAGTTGATTCATAATTTCATTATTAACTTTGGTTTTCCAGACTAGTTTTCCAGTCTGTGCATTTACCGCATATATATAAAAATTATTATCACCAAAATAGGCAACTCCATTTACAACTGTTGGTGTAGATATAATTTGATTATGAGCTCCTTTTACAATATCACTAAATTGAAAACTTTTATTTATAACACCATTAGAATATGTATAATTTCTAGAGCTTGTCATTCCTTGTTGGGTTAGCGAATGATTAAATGAAACTATTGTATTTAAAGAAGGGTAATATCTTTGGTTTGAGATATTTATAAGATTGATTATAAATAGAAGAACAAGTAAAACTACTACTGTTACAAAAAATTTTAAAAGATTTGATTTATGCATAATTTTATAAGTCTAAAAGATTTTACAATATATCTACGCTAAATACAACATGTATCTATTTATATAGTAGTCTCTATAATTTATAGTATTTTATTATTAATGGTATTCTTTGAGTTATACTAGTCTCACCATTTCTATTTGTGGTACATAGATTTTGGGGTTAAGTCTTTCTAGTACTATTGGTTTTTGTTTCTTTTTATATATAAACCCATGTTTCTCATAGAACCCTATTGCTTTTTTATTGTAAGAAATTACATTAACATAAATTTTTTTCGAATTTAATTTTTCAATCATTTTGTTAATTAATATAGATCCTAAACCATTTCCTTGATGATTCTTATCTATATACAGGGTATCAATTGATTTTCTGAAATTTCTGGCTTTTACAATAGAATAACCTACTACCTTGTTACTATCAAGAACAAGAAAGAATGATGAAAAGTTTTTAATATCATGTACATACTTTTTATATGCTTCTACCTCTTCATCAAAATTTCTAAAATTTTCTGTTATCTTATCCCTTGTAATATTTAAATCATCGTTCACATATGTATCAAGCCATATCATTCTTCTTAATTTTGATATTTGGCTTATATATGGATCCAATGTATGGACCAAATCACTGTCAATATTTAATACACTATAATTTTTCATATTATAATGTATACAATTATTTATTATGTATTGTTTCATTAATAATCTGAGGATTAGGGTAGTTTTGGCGGGAAATATACTCCATCATATATACCATAAGATACAGGTTGAGGTGTTCCAGTTGATATATTATATAACCCTTCTTTATAAGAGTAATATTTTATTCCTGAAACATCAGGATTTGCACTCCTAAACACAGCAAGTAGAGTTTGTGAATTATAGCCTATTCCATCTATATATTGCTTGTTTATAGTTATTATATTTTTATATTTTTTTGTATTTAAATTTATAGAATAAACACTTGCATTGTATAGCCCTGAAGATTGGACATAATCTCTTACTAAATAAAGATTTGCCTTATATCCTGCAACTCCATCTGCATATCCTCCTAAATATGCCACACATGATAAAACATTCCAATTTGATGTATTTACCTTAATAAGAGTACAAGCCTTTCCTTGATAAGGATAAGAATGTAGATTTATATATAAATAATTGTTATAAAAATATATACCATGTGGGTTATTCAAACCAGTTACTACTGGAATAGCCGTAAAAGTTTTAGTGTTGATTTTAACAATAGCTCCATTTATTACATCTGTGGCATACAGTGATCCATTATATAGAGCTAAGTCTCCTACTCCTTGAAAATTGATAAAATTTCCACCAGATGTATACCCATTTATAGTTGATAAGAAATTACCTTGAGAACATTTAGATATAGATCCTTTTTTAGTTGTACATATATTTATACTATTACTCTCATTAGATATTGCATATTCATTATTCTTTATTTCTATAACAGAATCCGCAGATTTGCCAGGACCAAGGTATCCGCTTACTGTATTTTTTATGTGACTATACAAATTTATAGAATATAGATAATTTAATCCTGTAAAATAAGCAATGTTGTTTAATTGAACTTTCTTAGATATATGGGTAGTTACTCTATTACCTTTTGTTTCTGAGGTAGAATGAAATACTTTAGTACGGTTTAGAAATACTGCTATAATAATAAGTATTCCTATAATTAGTATCAATTTATTTTTCATGAATAATTCAAGACTAGATTTGATGACATGGTATATGTAATAATCAGTTTATACCATATTGTCTTATATCACAAATTCTATGAAAGAGTCTAATCTTAATCGGTCAAGTAGAAACTTTATTATACTTGTAATTGTTATTTTATTAGTGCTTGTAGTCATATTTCATGGCTCTGGTACAAGTAAAAAAGTATCTCCTAGTAAGGTTACAAAAAAGGTTGTGGTAAAAAAACCTAAGGCTGTAGTAGCCCAAAATCCACTAGGTGTTAATATATATATTTGTGATTCTAAAAATAATAGGATTATAGAGGTTAATCCTCAAAAACAGATAATATGGCAGATGACAGGAATACAAGACCCAGATGATGTTCAAGTATACAAAAAAAATAGATTGATAGTTAACCAGGAAAATTATAACAGAGTCATAGAAATTAACACACAAACTAAACAAATAGTATGGAGTTATGGTCATTTGGGTGTTCCAGGATATCAACCAGGATATTTAGGCAGGTATCTTGATGATTCTTTTATGCTACCAAACGGGAATGTATTAATTACAGATGCTGGGAATATGAGAGCTATTGCTGTAAATAAGACTGGTCAAATAGTTTGGCAATATGGTCATACTGGTGTAGTTAGTACAAGCCCTGGATATTTAGCTGCTCCAGATGATGCGATGCCAATACCTGGTCAGAGTATATTAATAACAGATGTTGCTAACCATTCTGCTATAGATGTCAATCCTAATGGTAAAACTATAAACTGGAAAGTTAATATTCCAGAATTCTATCCTTCTGATGTTGTAACTCTTCCCGGTGGTAATTTACTTTCTACTGACTGGGTTTTACCTGGTAAAATACAAGTAATAACAAAACAAGGTACAGCTATTTGGACATATCAACCAACTGGAGCAAATACTCTAAATCATCCTTCTTCGGCTCAATTACTTCCAAATGGTAATTATCTTGTAGTTGATGATCGTAATGATAGGGTTTTTGTACTGAATCCAAAGACTAAGCAAATAGTATGGCAATATGGTATCACTGGACAAGCTGGAATTGGACCTGGGATGTTGAATGATCCTTCTGGAGTAGCACTGGCAACTCCAATGGAATCACCTGCTTTTGTAAAATAAAAATAGTATAGATATTTATCACTCTGTAATAGATCTAGATTTAAGCCATTATTCTTGATTGATTTACAAAATTAGTAATCAGTGTAATATATATAATATTACTTTGTATATATTAATATTTTTATGAACACAAAAATAAAAGGTTTTTATTTTGTTTTATTTTTCTTTGCTTTTCTTTTTTCCTTTTTATTTGTTTATATGTTCTCTACAGTTAAGGTTTTTGCAGATGCACCTGATGCCTCCCAGATTAGTGCTGTGAGTAAGGATGCAAAAATAGTAGTGCTCCCTACACAACTTCCAACTGGAGCTCCAACTGGATATTATATTATAACTAAGACTGGTAGCGTATTTTCTTATGGGAATGCCGTATTTTATGGAGATTTATCTCAAATACCTAACATTCCTAATAACCAAGTAGCAGATATGGTTGTAACAGCAAATGATTTGGGTTATTACATCCTAACAAAAGATGGGGGTGTGTATACATTTGGAAATGCAGTCTTTAGAGGTTCTGTGTTTAATATATCATCTGCTCCAATTAAAAATGCTGTATCTTTAAAATTAACACCTGATGGTCTAGGTTATTATGTATTAACTGAGGATGGTGCAGTTTATACTTTTGGTGACGCCGTATTTCAGGGATCAATGTATAATATACCGCAGGCTCCAAACAAAGTTCCTGTATCTTTGAGTATTACTCCTAATAACCAAGGTTACTATATTCAAACAGAAGATGGGGGTGTATATACCTTTGGCAGTGCTAAATTTATGGGTTCTGTATATAATATTCCTCAGGCTCCTGACAAAAATGCAATGGGTCTTAAGTTAACACCGAATGGACAGGGTTATTATATACAAACAACTGATGGAGGAATATATACATTTGGAAATGCACAATTTTATGGTTCTATATATAACATACCAAAGGCTCCAAATAGTGTGGTATCCGATTTAGCTATATCACCAAACGGACAAGGTTATTATGCTTTAACTGCAGATGGAGGGGTATATACATTTGGAAATGCTGAATTTGAAGGATCAGATGCAGGAGATGTAGCTGAAAGCTCACTTACAGTAAGAAGTTACATACAACTTCCATATAGTTCTAATACTGGTGTGGTTGAGGGTATGTTGCAGAATAATTCAAATTCTACAATGAGTAATATATCTGTTACAGCTACTGGATCTTTTGGATCTAAAACATTTACACCTTTTTTGAGTACATTGAATCCTGATCAAAAATCTCCATTTATATTCTCATATCAAGGAGTATATTCTTCAACTTTGACATTTACTGTTACTGGTACTCAATCACCTACAAACACTAATCCTTTAAGTGTAGGGAATATTCAGGTAACAAATAATTCTACCTCAATTACTGTATCTGGAGTTGTTACAAATAATTCGTCTTCAACTATAAATAACCCTATTGTTTCTGTAGTATTCTTTAATTCTAACGAACAATTTGTGTCAGTTTTATATCCAGACAATTTAAGTAGTTTTACACTTCAACCTGGTGCAACTGCTACATTTAGTACAACTCTCACAGGTAGTTATGTATCTCAAGTATCTACAAATACTGATAATGCAGTAAAAGCTTTTGTAACATATTAAATAGATATTGAAAAATAAAAAGTAACTCCAGAAATGGAGTTATTTTTTTGCTATCCTATTATATTTCTATATAAATTTTATTTCTCGATAGCTTTTTTGCTAATATAATAGTTATGCTACTGAACTTATTTAGGTCTATTAATATAATTCTAATAATTTATTAATATGTTTTTAATTTACCAGATATATATTCCCAATTATTAAATAGTAGTACTTTCTATCTCTGTTTGAAACATTTTAAAGGATATCAGTGTATATAAATGTGTATTTAGTTTATTTATATTTAATATTATGAAAAATCAAAAAGTAATAAATATAGTTATTTTAGTTGTTGTTGCTATTGCATTTGGTGCCATAGGATATTTCATACCACATAAAGTTACACACAAAGGAAAAAAAGGAACTATTCAAGGCACTAATACTACAACAAAGAAAGCATCCTTGAAAGTGAAACATGCTGCATTAACATATGTACAAGGGAGTATTAGTAGTATATCGACAAGTACGCTTACAGTTAATGGTACAAATATAATGGTCACGAAAGGTACGAAAATATATAATGGAGTAACTTTAGAGAATATCAGCTCACTACAAGACGGAACAACAGTAAGTGCTATTGGCACACACACCAAGAAAGGGTTTATAGCTAGATTTATAATTGTAACATAATAATATAATGAAAAATTTTATAAAGCACAGTCTTATTGCAAAGATAGTACTAGTTGTTATTGCCTTTGGCTTGTTATATGTTGGGTATACAGCTATTGTAAGCACCAAACAAAAAAATGTTAAGCCATACACTGTAAAAAGCGGGAGTATAACCCAGATGGTATCTGCAGTAGGAAACGTGGTATTTGGAAATATGGATGAATTAAATTTTCCAATATCAGGAAAACTATCACAAGTTTATGTTAAGGATGGTCAGAATGTACAAGTAGGAGAAAAACTTGCATCCCTAACAACTACAACACTAGAGGAAAACGTTCAAACAGCACAGAACAACTATGATAGTGCACAGCAAAAAATTAACGCTCTATATGGACAAGCATCACAGGATGTGCAAACTGCACAAAATACTCTAAATCAGGCACAAGCTACACTAAATGCAGATCAAACAAATCTTAATTCTATATCATCTACATCTCCAAATTATCAAACTTTAGAATCAAAAGTTCAATCTGATAATACTCAGGTCAGTATAGATCAACAAAATCTTCAAAATGCTCAACAAGAGCCTTTATACTACAACCTTGCTCCTCTTATAGATGCAAAGAATAATGCATATATAAATCTAGAACAAGCACAAAGTGCTCTTGCACAAGCTACATTAGTATCTCCAATCAATGGTACAGTTATATTCCTATCTTCAATAGCTCCAAATGAACAGGTTGGTGCTTCGTCTCAAGGTGGATCAAAAGGTATAGCTTCAGCACAAAGTGGAATTTCCAATGTTGCCGGTAATTCATTCATCACAATAGCAAATACAAAGTCTGCACAGATATTCTCATATGTAGATGAAAGCTCTATTGCTAAGGTTAGTGTAGGTCAAAGTGTTGATATATCATTGACTGCTTATCCTAATCAAAAGTTTAAAGGAAGTGTTGTATCTATAGAACCATCATCTACAATAATCCAGAATGTAGTTAATTATGGGGTAACTATTAGTATTGATAATCCTCCATCCAGTATTAAACTTGGAATGAGTGCTAATGTTAATATAATAACTTCACAGGCTTCAAATACCCTATTGATTCCAAATTCTGCATTAGTATATACAAATTCTGGAAAACCTTTAGTAATACTTGATCAAAATGGTAAATACACAAAAAAATCAATTCAAACTGGAATCAGTAATATATACTTCACTCAGGTTACTAGTGGACTAAAAGCTGGAGATAAAATAGTAGTGAATGGAAACAGTTCATTTAAAATAAAATCTACAGGTACAAAAGGTCTTTTGGGTGGAAAAGTGAAAGGAGGTGGATCCAAAGGGATTGGTACAAAACTTGGATTATGATCACTTTAAATGGGATATATAAAATATATGGTGATACTGGAAATGAGGTTACAGCTCTTGATAACATAAACCTTGATATAGAAAAGGGTGAATATATAAGTATTATGGGTGCATCAGGATCAGGGAAATCATCATTGATGCATATAATGGGACTTTTAGATAAACCTACTAAAGGTGAATACATACTTGATGGAGTAAATACTCAAAATATAAAAGAGAAAGAATTATCAACTGTTAGGAATAAATACATAGGGTTTGTATTTCAGGCATTCAATCTTCTTCCTCGCACAACAGTTATTGAGAATGTAATTTTACCTCTTATATACAGAGGAGAAAATAGAGATACTGCAGAAAAAAAGGCTATGGAGACTTTAAAAAAATTAGGTATTGATAAACGTGCCTATTTTAAAACAAATCAAATATCAGGAGGACAACAACAAAGGGTTGCTATAGCAAGAGCTCTTACCCAGGATCCAACTTTAATACTAGCTGATGAGCCTACAGGAAATGTGGATTCACAAACCACACAAGAGATTGTAAAAATTTTTCAGGATTTAAATGATGAAGGACATTCCATAGTGATTGTTACTCATGAAGAAGATATTGGAGATAGAGCAAAAAGAAGAATTAAACTAAAAGATGGGTTTTTAATTGAGGATAAAATCATAAATCAACATAGGATATAGACCATTATGAATTTTAAGGATTTTTTATTTACAGCAATACATTCTTTAACTATTAATATAGGGAGAACAACTTTGTCTGCTCTTGGTATTATCATAGGAATAGCATCTGTTATAGCTCTAATCTCAGTAGGTCAAGGAGCCCAATCAAAGATTTCTCAGAATATTCAAAACCTTGGATCTAACCTTATTATTGTAACATCAGGAAATGCGAAAATAGGAAATGTAAGGCAAGGTATTGGTACTGCAGGAACACTAAACCAAAATGACCTAACTGCGCTAGAAAGTAGAAGTAATACTCCTGATGTTGTAGCAGTATCCCCAGTGATAAGTAAACAAGGAGAACTTATATATAAAAATCAGAATGCAGTAACATTAATTGAAGGGGTAACACCTGCTGCCCAATCTGTAAATAATATTACAATGTCTAAAGGATCTTTCATTACTGAACCCGATATAAAAAATAATCTTCCAGTAATTGTTTTAGGACCAATTGTAGCTGGTGAACTTTTTCCAAACTCAAATCCATTAGGTAAAATTGTGACTATAGGTAATTCATCTTTTACAGTTATTGGGGTCACACAAGCTAAAGGATCTTCTGGAGGAGGATCATTTAATCAAGATAATCAAGTAGCAGTACCTATTACTACAGCACAAGATGAATTGTTTGGAAATATTGGATACAGTAGCATAATAGTACAAGCACAAAGTGCTCAAGTTATGAATAATGCAACATCCGAAGTAGAAAATACATTAATGAGAGTACAAGGTATTACAAATATAAATCAAGCAAACTTTAGTATTACTAATCAAACTCAAATTCTTTCAACACTAAATAGTATAACAGGAACTTTTACACTTCTACTTGGTGGAATAGCAGGTATATCACTTATTGTTGGAGGTATAGGTATTATGAATATTATGCTTGTATCTGTAACAGAGAGGACAAGAGAAATAGGATTAAGAAAAGCTATTGGTGCTAAAAACAGTGATATATTGTATCAATTTTTAATAGAAGCGATTCTTATAACAATTATAGGTGGATTTATTGGTGTAATAATAGGTATATTACTTGATTATGTAGTAGCTTTGTATATTATAAAAGTTCCATTTATTATATCCACACTAGCGATAATACTCTCTATATCAGTATCAATCACAATAGGTCTTGTTTTTGGGATTTTCCCAGCATACAAAGCATCCAAACTCTCCCCTATAGAAGCTCTAAGGTACGAATAGTTAAATATTAGATTTAGCAATTATAAGTCCAATAATAAGAAGTAGTAGTAAAAGAAATACAAATGTAAATATACCCATTTTTATTGCTTCTTTCAATGGTCTTTTGCTATTGATAAAGTGTCTTTTATATTCTCCATACGTAATAAGGCTGGCCATTATACCCGCAAGTATTCCAAACACAATTCCTATTATAAGATACATTTTTATTATTATCATAGTGTTGATTCATAATATAGAATTCTTTTAACCTTGATAATGAAAGTCTGGAGTTTCTAGATTTAAGCCCACAACATCTTCTGGGTAGTCATGAACTATGGTTCTATCAAATAATAAATCAGAGAGAGCTTTATTGACTGCTGTAGATGGATGACCAGCATCACATAGCTCCATATAATACTCTAGCATAAATCTAGGTTGTTTTTTAAGGTCATAAATGATTTTTTGTCTTAAGGTATCTACCTGTCTTCTTAATATCTCTAGACCAAAGTTGTAATTTTCTGGTGCTTCCATACTATGTTTTATTATTAACTTATAATATTATATCCATATACTAAAAACAATCCCTACTACGATGGTTAATTATATAATGTATGCTATACTGTATTTAAGTGGTCTTTATCTCCTTATAACTTATTATAAATATTCCTAGAAATATATGATACGAATAAATAAACATATTGAAATTGTACGTTCTAGTACAAGTAAGCTTAGTTCTATGAGTAAAGAGTCGTCTGGTGCTATATATAAAGTTTTAATAAAGCATTATTCTAATGTTGGAATTAGTACTGTTAACAATTTAGAAGATCTTGAAAGATTAGTAAACTGTAGACCAGATTTAGTCTTTCTAGGTATGAAATTTATATATATAGACCTGGGTTTACCATTATTATCAAAAATATGGGTAAGTAAATATTTAGATGATGAGAACATAGTATATACAGGATCAAATAAATCAGCACACAGACTTGAATATAATAAACATTTAGCAAAACAACGGATGTTTAATTCAGGAATTAAGACTTCCCCATTCTATATTATAAAACGTAATGAAACGCAGAAAAAATATAACAAGTTTTTAAAATTTCCTTTATTTGTAAAACCAACAAATCTTCGGGGAGGGATGGGTATTAATAGTCAATCTGTAGTTCATAATGTTAAGGATTTATACCTGAAAGTGAATTCAATTTCTAACACATTAAATTCTGATGTACTCGTAGAAGAGTACTTACCAGGTCGGGAATTTAGTGTAGCTATATTAAAAGATAAATATTCAAAAAGATTAGGAGTAATGCCAATAGAGCTAACTACAACACCAGATAAAAATGGAGCAAAACTATTAAGTAGAAAAATAAAATCATCAAATAGTGAATGTGTTACAGAAGTCACAGATCAGGTTATAAAATCTGAGATTATTAAACTTTCAATTAATGCCTTTAATGCACTTGGGGCCCGCGATTATGGGCGCATAGATATTAGATTAGATAAAAAAGGGGTTCCACATTTTCTTGAAGCTAACCTCATACCAAGTTTAATAGATAATTATGGCTCATTCCCTAAAGCTTGTATGTTGAATATAAATCTAGGATATGAAGAGATGATTATGGGTATTGTAAAATTAGCTTTCATACGTGATTTAGAGATGAAGAATACAATAACTCAAATATTTAATAGATCAAACAACCTCATTGCAGAATAAATTTTTATTTTTATTTTTATTAAGGATGATTAATTATTAATTTTGGTCATTTTGAGCTTTCATCCATTCTTCGCTTGTCATTACTGTAGCTTGTCTTGGAAATACCTTATTTACTAAAACAGAATGTACTTCCTCATCAAAATCATTGCATAAATCAGATAATACAGTAAGTACAAAATCTTTATCTGCTGCTTCTCTCAATGTTGATAGTACAACACCGCTTGTGGAAATTCCTGCAAGTACAAGACTCTTTATATTTTGTGCACGTAAAAGCATTTCAAGATCACTTCCACTAAAAGCACTAACTCTATGTTTAGTTACAAGTAGATCCTCACTTGTTAGGTCAATCACTGGATGAGAATTTATCATGTTTGATGATCCAGTTTCTTTTATAGTATTAAACGATTTATTATTTCCACTAATTTCTGGAAGACCTTCACGAAAACCCACTACTACATAGATAACCTGTATATGATGTTTGTGTGCTGTATCTACAACGATCCTAACATTTTGTAAAAATTCATCTTTATTCTCAAGTCTATCTATAATGCCAGATTGAAAATCCATAACTAGTAATGCTATTTTTTCTTCTATATTTTCCATACTAATATTATACAACGATTATTCCATTTATAAAAGAAATATTTTTATCAAATTTGATATATAAAATAGCATAATATACAATGATGCAGTCAGAATAGATCTTAATTTTATCTCAATATCTTTCTAAAGAATGATTGATAACGGTAAAAATTCCTTTAATAGTACTACTAAAAAGAGATGGAGAGATATGGGTGCTGCATTTAAAATCCGTAACTACCGTTGGTATTGGACAACACAGTTCTTATCAGGGATAGGAACTTGGGCACAAGCTATAGCACAATCTTGGTTAATACTTGACCTTACACACTCAGCTATAGCATTAGGTATAATAACAATGTTACAGTTTTTTCCTATGCTACTTTTCTCTTTATTTGGTGGAGTTGTGGCAGATAGATTTGAACGTAGACAACTTCTTGTATTTACCCAGATTATATTAGCACTCCAAGCAATCATACTATCTATACTTGTCATTACTCACAATATAACTATACTTGAGGTAGGATTCTTAGCACTACTTTTAGGTACTACTAATGCTCTTAATGGACCTGCCCAACAAGCTTTTGTGCCAGAACTTGTAGGTAAAGAACTTGTTCCTAATGCAGTAGCCCTCAATAGTGTCCAATTTAATACTTCCAGAATGATAGGAGGTGCCATAGGAGGTATAGCTATAGCTTTGTGGGGTATTCCTGGTGCCTTATTCTTCAACGCTGCAAGTTTTATTCCTACAATTATTGTACTTATTGTAATTAGACCTGCCTATACTACTATAAAGACATACCTGAAAAAGACATCTGCTATAACTGAACTTAAAGAAGGTCTAGGGTATTCATTATCAAATCTATCAATTCGTAAAATAGTTTTACTTTTTGGTGTTATTGGTCTTTTAGGGTTTAACTGGCAAGTAGCTGTTCCTCTAATAGCTAGGTTTTCACTACACAAGAATGTCACAGCATTTGGGGATCTAATGGCTGCGCTTGGGGCTGGATCCCTAATTGGTGCCATTATCCAAACAAGAAATAGTAATGCTAGTGAGAAACGTATAATATTAGGAGGAATTGCTTTAGGTATTTCCCTTTTACTACTAGGTTTATCACATTCATATATATTGAGTCTCCTACTTTTAGTTATTGCTGGCTTTTCAGGTATTATAGCCTCTGTTACAACTAACACTAGATTACAATTAATTACACCAGATAAATTCAGAGGTAGAATTATGGGTATTTATATATTGTTAATGGGAGGAACAACTCCAATTGGAGCATTCTTGTTTGGAGAGATTGCAGGAAATTTTAATACTGGAATAGCTTTAATGATTTTTGGTGGAATCACTGTCTTAGCAATAGCTATAATTGCAATCACTAATCATCATATAGAAACAAATAATCTGGTTTCTAACTAACTTAATTCTATCCTGCTTTTTCTTTTAGCTTGCTCTTTATGTATTTTATCAAAAGAAGAATTTTCGGGTAGACCTAATGATTTAGCAAGAATACTTAGTTCAGTTCGATAAATCACATACCAGGGAGACTCCTCACTAATTTTAAGCCTTCTTGCCTCATTAATCCTATTAGCTTCATCTATTTCTTCCCATGTAGCATCTTCATGCATATGTAATTTTTGTGCAGCAATAATTCTACTGTTATTATCAACAATATCTAAATCAGTGTCACTTATAGGTTCATTCTCCATAATCTATATAAATATTAATTTTTTTTGAAAGATGCTGGTGGAGTATATGGCTTCACTGAACCAATACTTGTAATAGTAAAAGAATTGGTATACTTTTGCTTAATTTTTGTTCCTATATTCTCAGACAACATATATCCTTTATTAGCTATACAAGAGGATGCAATTTCAAGTAATGAATTTCCAACATCTGTTCTTTTAAACATCCATAAATGACCTGTAACACCAGATACACTACAAGATTTACCTTCTTGTAGGATCACACCTGTAACATTCCTGAATCCTATGAATTGTTTAGCACTCTTTATATATGGGGAATTTGAATAATTATTAGATCCCTCTTTTTGCCTATACCATGTATTGGCTAAATCTGTATAAATATATCCATTAATATGGTACAAAGGTACAGGTTGTTGTGTGCTCCAATTTTGAGAGGAATAAACTAATCCAGTAATTGTTAATGAGTTATGAGTGAAACTAAAAGTGTAATTTTTAAGTGCAGTTAGTTTGGATAGATTTAATACAGATTGACTTAATATAGGTGAATTATGAATAGAATTTTTTAGTGATATATTATTGTTCCTTGGAGTAATCAAATAAAGAATAATGATAATTACAACTGCAACAAGTGGTAGTATTATATATACAATTGTCCGTTTTGAAGTCATACTTTACAAATTTTAATTATTGCAAGAATAATATATTGTTTTACTATTGTTGTCAATTTTTCAACACTAGTTCATTTTTATTCTTGCATCTAGAGCTTTTTTTGCTTCAAATACCTCCTGATCACTTGAATCATAAGGTAACTTCAACCATATTGCTTCAATCATCCTCTCTTCATTCCATATTTCTGACCAGGTTGCTTTATAATCAAGACCAATCCTCCTGGCAGCAAATACTCTTTCCACATCATCTATAACGAACCAACTCGTATTTTCTGGTAGACCAAGTCTTTTTGCAGCTTCTATACGTTCTTGGTTGTGTATTTCTCCCCACGAAGCACTATCTGAAAGTTTCATCATTCTTGCATGAATTATTCTATCTAGTGTTCCATTTATTTCTGTATTATCTTTTTCCATAATTATCACTATTGTCTAATTACTCTGAAATTTTTATTATCTCACCCTTCAGCTTTTTTACAAAATAACTATCATGAGATACATATAATATACCACCGTGAAAATCTTTTAAAATATTTTCTAATTCTTCTATAGATGGTAAATCTAAATGGTTAGTAGGTTCATCTAAAATAAGGAGGTTAGGGTTGTTTGATAACATTTTTATTATTTGGAATCTGGATTTTTGTCCTCCTGATAAGTTTTTTACTAATAAATCTCTATCCAAAGAAGGATTAAATAGATAATCATTCAAGATTTTATTAACATTAGGCATTGGTATATCACTAAGTTTATACACTTCCTCAACAGCCTCATCAAGCGTCATATCAAAATAGTAATTGTCAATCTCCTGCTCATAGATACCAAGCTTTATTTTATTACTTGGTATAATTTCTCCTTTATATATTTTTGTGTCATGGGGACTATTTTCTATAGCAGCTATTATTGTCTTTATTAAAGATGTTTTTCCAGCACCATTTCTACCTTTAAGATGAATCTTATCTCCTGGAGATAATATAAAACTAATGTCACTAAACAGTGGATATTTATAACCTATGGAAATTTTTTTAACTGCTAGTAAAACACTACTTTGCTCATCATTATCTTTAATCCTTATTGATATATTTTTATCTTTATATTTATCATATTTATCTGCAATTTTTTTGTTTACATCTTTCATAGATTCCTCATCAATCCATATAGATGGTTTCTCTAAATTTTTCTTCACCCTATCATATTCTCTACCAACCCTCTCATACATTACTCTAGTTGATGCATGTGCACCTCTTTTTTTAATCCCTTCTACTTGTTTTTTTAACCTATCTAATGATTTTAATGAACCTTCGTACGCTTGAATTTTAGTTACATTTGTAATACTATTTTGGCTTAAATATGAATCATAATTTCCAGGAAATGTAAAAGCTTTTTTATCTTTTATCTCTATTATCTTATCAACATAGTTTAAAACATCTCGATCATGAGTAATTACACATATTCCATGATTTGTATTTTTAAACCAAGAAATAAAATCATTCTTACCTACATCATCCATGTGGTTTGTAGGTTCATCAATTAGAGCTATGTCACAATCTGAATACATGATCTTTACCAATTCTACAAATCTTTTCTCTCCTCCTGATAATTTTATAAGGGGCATTAATGCTCTTGTTTTGTCTATTTTATATTTTAGAAGAGAGTTTATAACTTGTTCCTCAATGCTATAATATCCATATTCACTAAAAAGATTTATAGCTTTAGTATAAACTTCTATCATATCCATATCAGATCCCATAATATCAGGATATTTATCTATTATATTTTTTAATTCTATATACTCTGGTAAACTTTGCATAACATAATCTATTGAAGATAATGAATCTTTATCAGAATATTCTTGTTTGGTTAATATTATTTTAGTATCTTTTTTAATATCAATCACACCTCTATATTCATTATCCTCCCCTGCAATAATTTTAAAAAGTGTTGTTTTACCTGTACCATTCCTACCTATAAAACCAACTTTTTCATTCAAATTTACGAAAAAAGATAAGTTTTCATACAAAACCTTAGTATTAATAGATTTTTCATCAATATTTACATTTAGAATCATTATTTTAGATATATAAATTAATCCAAGAGTCTTAACCCTAAAGTATAGATCCAAGACCAACCTTGTGATTTTAACATATTTATAGAAGATAATTGCATTTTAAGATATAATTGGAGAATTATGGCAAATTTTTGGTCCAATCTAAAGAAACCTTTTTTCGTCCTTGCACCAATGGATGATGTAACAGATATTGTCTTTCGTGATGTTGTGGAAAAAGTATACCCTCCTGATGTATTTTTTACTGAATTTGTATCAATAGAGGGATTAGCTTCTAAAGGAAGAGAAAATGTTATAAGAAAACTTAAAAGGAATAGTGATAGTAGTAAACCTCAAGTTGCTCAAATATGGGGTAGAAATCTAGATTCTTATATTAAAGCTTCAAATGATATTAAAAAAATGGGATTTGATGGTATTGATATAAATATGGGATGTCCAGAAAGAGGGATTGTAAGACGTGGTTATTGTGGAGGACTAATCGGACAATATTCTGAAGTATCAGAGATAATTAAAGCTACTAAGAAAGGTGCAGGTGATATACCTGTAAGTGTTAAAACCAGAATAGGACTAGACCATATTATTACAGATGAATGGATTAGTTTTCTACTAGAACAGGATCTTGCTGCCATAACAATACATGCTCGTACTGTAAAAGAAATGAGTAAAGTTCAAGCGCATTGGGATGAAATTAAAAAAGTAGTAGAACTTCGTGATAAGTTATCTCCAGAAACTCTAATTATAGGTAACGGGGATGTTGAAAGTTATACTGATGGTATTAAATTAGTAAAAGATACTGGAGTTGACGGTATAATGATAGGAAGAGGTATTTTTAAAGATATATTTGTCTTTGATCCTGAAAAAAGAGAGAATACACAAAAAGATATGATAAATATACTACTTTATCATTTAGATAAATATGAAACTGAGTCAGAGTATAAATCTTTCCAAATACTTAAGAAATTTTTTAAGATATATGTAAATAGTTTTGAGGGAGCTAATGATTTACGTGTGGAATTAATGAATACAAACTCTGTTGAAGAAGTAAGAAATATTATATTAAATAAAAACTTCTAGTACTTCTTATTTACTGATAGCTTTTTTATCAGCAATATTAATAGCATTTTTAACACACTTTAACATTTCTTTAGTCATTGTTATATTACCAAGATCATTTGATCCAACCCAAAGAAAAGCATCATGTTCATGTGAGAGTGTAATATCTAAGGTTGTTGTAGTAACTAAAAAATTTACTTGTCTTACTCTATGTTTTTCGTTAGTGTAATCAAAACCTTTAAATATACCAATTATATCTTTGACCTTTAATCCAGTCTCTTCTGCTAATTCACGGGTTAATCCTTCTTTAAATGTTTCACCCTCATCAATACCTCCGCCTGGAAGCTCCCAATTCCCTCCTAAAAAATCATTAGGTTCTCTTCTAACCATAAGAACCTTGTTATTGTTTAATACAACTATCCCAGTAGAGAAATGTGTAATTACATCATCTCCACCTTGTCCTCTAATTTTTCTTTCTTGAATATCTAACTCTGAATTTGTCATTATTTTGGTTATAATAAGATTATTTTCTGAAGCAACTCTTTATTGTTGTATCTTTTACGTTTAATTTTTGACCAAGAAATATTTTTGTTATTATCTATCCAAGGGCATATATTTCTGGTCCAGTCTAGGTGTTCACTATGATCATGAGATATTGGGTTTATCCTTGTGTATTGTAATACATGAGCATTATGAATTTTCTGCAACGGATCGTTATCAGCTTCTATCCACTTTATATCTGTCATATACTCAACTTCTGCTCTAGTTGCCCACATAAATTCACCATGCGTAACTACAATAACTCTTTTACCTTCACATTCTCTATGTAGAGTATCAAAGAAATCTCTAACTCTAAGACGAACATCTGCAATTGATTCTCCACCTGGAGGCCTCCAATACAACCCATCTATTTTTTTAATAAGAGCATTTTGAGGAAACATTGTTCTAAATTCTGAGCGAGGAAGTGATCCTATATCTCCCCAATCTCTTTCCCGTAAACGTTGATCTATTCTCCATTCTGCATCAGGTAATCCTAATAGTCCTGCAGTCTCACAGGTTCTGGCATAGGGAGATACATAGTATCTATCAAAATCCTTTCCTATATTATCTATGATCCACTTACCTGTAATTTTTGCTTGGTCTTGTCCTTCTTTTGTTAACCTCCAACGGTGTACAGGTTTTTCTCTAAATTCAGAAGTATATAAACTGTCATTGCCAACCTTAGATTGAGCAGTAACTAAGTTCCCTTCTGAATGTCCATGTCTTACTAAAACTAATTCATTTGGCATTGCCATACATAGATTGTAACACTATTAGATTATTGATATAAAGTGGAATCTGTACTGTAACATTTTCAGATTCAATTTTTACTTAACTTGACAGCATTTATCTGTGCCTGTGTTAAAGGAGCCCATGGTGAACCACTAGCATCTGATGATGCAGCTGCTGGACTATCACCTTTGTTCCACCATTTTGCTTGGTAGGGCACACCATTAAATAGAATCCGTTGAGATGTATTATAAATAGTGGTTCCTAACCAATTTGGATATGTACCTGCTGGTAATGTGGCTTGAGGTATAGGTTTTTCTCCAGGTAGAATTTGTTTACTACCCATATTTTCAAAAATATAAAACATCAAATGATATCATAATAGACATTAAATATGCAACCCATAGTTTGTTGTATTTAGTAGTTTTTTATATATAATTAGACTGGTTATAGGTAGCTTTTAGAATATACAAGAAATTAACTTTATTATATTAAAATATTAAACAAAAAAAACAACCCACCCTATTTTAAGTGAGCTGCTTTTACGAAACAGTTTATTTAGAAAAAAAACTGTTTCTTCATTACTTATATACTACAATTCATGGCTATATAAGTTGCATTATTTGATGGATTAGTTCCCTTTCTTTGTGATATATAGTAACCATTATTATATGGGCTTAATAACCCATTAGGTCCACCTTTAGCATAAGAAGCACGTGCCTGTCCAAAACAACCACTGGCACTAGCATGCATACTTACTACTGGTGCTGCAAAAGCTGAAACTGCTCCAACTCCGAGTACTAGAGTTCCTACTACTCCACTTATTAAAAATTTTTTAATATTCATAATTATTCACCTCCTCAATGTACACAAGTATGTTATTCCTATAGGTTTATAAAGTCAATAATCTAAATATTTAATTATTATAACAACACATATGTTATGGATAATTATTTATCTTTTTTTATGGTTTTATAACTACTAAAAAAAGTTGAACCATTGATATTAGATAATCTTTGTATTATAAATAAATTATGAGTAAGTCATATAAATCGTGGGCTATCTATAGTGTAGCAATTTTTATAGTTTGGGCGATTATTTTTCTAGTTAGATGGAGACTTAAATCACCACCAGGTCTACAAAATCTAGCTTTAATATTTTTTGGTTTCTTTATAGGTTGGTTATCAGCAACCATAAAATTTATCCTAGTTTCACATAAAATTTATGGTCCAATATCTTTAAAATCAAAGAAATAAAATTAAGGAACTTTCTGTTTTAAAAACAAAAAAATTTATTTTTTAGATTGTTTATTGAGTATATATTGTACTGATTGACTTATTGGTTTGTCTTTGCGATGAATACATCCAATCCAACAACAAGGTCTACGGACTCCCTCTTTAAGTTCTGTTAATACTCTTTCAATATGCTGTTTCCTAGTTTCTGATTTTTTGACAAAAGTCACCCAACAAATCCACTCATTACGTGCAAGAGGGGTAAGACTTTCCCATATCATATAAGCTTTTTGATCAGAAAACAAAGCTTCCTTTAAATCAGAAGGAACATTGTGTACTACACCACCTGAAATATTGTTTTTAATCATGATATTATTTTAACAAAAAAATACTCTTTTTTATATATAATTTCTAAATTATGTTACATTATAAATTGTTAAATAGAACCTTATATGAAATATTGTGTAAATTAGAATTATTTAAGTAGGGCTATGTTCTATGAGGTTATTGTATTGAATTATATTAAGTATTACAATAAAATTCGTTATCTATAAATAATGAATTGGGTAAAATCTAAAAAATACATACTTTTTTATTCAATATTATTCCTTATAATATTAGTTGTACTTCTTGTATACTTTTTCCATTTTAATAAGAGTAAGAATTCTACTTCTGTAGATCTTGTTACCAATACAACTACTTCGTCACCTTGGATATTTGCTTATTCTCATTTTAATCAAGTAATTGGTGCTCCTGGAGTAGTACAAAAATTACGAGGAGTAGAGATGTATGAAGTATTATCTTTGACTCAGAAACCAACGACATTAATGCCTGTAATTCCTACTTTAGATTTTCATAGTTATTCTTCAATGCTAAATACTATTAATAAAGGAATCCCTTCATATATAAAAGCTGTTATTTATGATAATGAAAGATATTCAAATACACCCTTAGTGGAGCAACAGAATCCTGTACTATATACAAATAAGGCTATATCTCTTGCCCATTCCCATAATTTAAAAATAATATGTGATTATATACAGTCAGATAGATATAAAGGTGGATATACCCCTGGTTGTGACGTTATTGGGCTTAATACTGTTCAACAATCTGAAAGAAGTAGTACTCAGTATTATAATGTTGTAGCAAAAATAGTAAAATCTATTCGTTCAACAAATAAGGATGTTCCAATTACTGCAGGTTTAAGTTCTAATCCTAGAGGTACAGCAGTTACAGCTCAAGAATTGGATGCAGATATAGCTGTGACTAAAAATTTAGTAGGGGGTTATTGGTTAAATGTCCCAGCTCCAGGTTTAGGTTGTCCTCAGTGTCATCTTCCTCAACCTCAAATAGCAATATCTATGCTTCAAAATTTACCATAATTAAATATTATTCGTTATAAAGTTGCAAGAAGATATATGGTTAGTTATGGTACCCTCAGATACTGTGATAATCTCATGATTGTTAAGAAAGTTTAGTATTTTATAATATTTGTATTATATATACATGAATAATGACGAAAAATTAGAAACTCTTGGTAATCAACATTTACCTGATGACTTTGGTAAAAACCAAAACTTATCCACCAAACAAAGTCCACAAAACATTATAATTATAATATTGTCAATTGGGTATCGTGGACGATGTTAGAACTAGAATACAGGTAACTTAAAATATTTATAAGTAGCGTCTCATGTAGCTGGCTCTGATTGACTGTGCTGGAACTCTTTATAGAAAACAAAAATATTTA
Organism: bacterium; assembly: GCA_021809565.1. The sequence goes on from JAJZKG010000004.1 coordinate 33,318, forward strand.
TTAAAAACTCAATGTTTTATTCTTTTTTATCTCCCTTAAATTGCCAAACGACACCAAATTTATCAATAAATTGTCCATAGATTCCAAATGGCATCTCATTAAGTTCTATAAAACGGCTTTCTTCTTTTTCTTTAACTATTCCTTCTGAAAGTTTATCAAATACTGCTTTTAGTTCGTCATATGCTCCACCAATAATAAATATAGCAAATGTATTGCCTTGTTTTGGTTCATATTGAGGCGATGCCATCCAGTCTGTTGCAGAAATTTCTATGATTCCACTTTTCAAATTAGCGTTAATAGTTCTTTCCCACTTTTCATGAGGGAACATATCTTTCATGGGAGAATCACCTAGTTTCGTAATAGTTAAATCTCCACCAAGACATTTATGGTAAAAAGTCATTGCTTCTGCACAATTACCATCAAATAATAAAAATGGTATAGCTCTTAACATATTATAAAGTATACTTTTGAATAAACTTTAAGTCAATAATATATTTGAAACTAAAAGTTCTAACGTCCAGGATAATCTCCATTTGCTATCTTACTCAAAGTTTGAAGGTGTCATTTTATAAACTGGGTATTGTGGATGACGTTCAACCCTTATTGTAAACTCAAACAATAAATATTTTCTAAATTTTAATTAATATTTAATATAACATAGCCCCATTCTTATTATGATGAAATTATTATTTTGATCTTACTTAATTCTTCGGATATTTTTTCGTGTGAATTTAATATCTCACTTTCTAAGGTTACAAAATCGCTACTGACACCACTTACAAAATCGCTACTGACACCACTATACTATAGATAGAGCTATTATTAGATCTTCTTTGGTAGAGAATCTGTTAGGATCTCCTAAATCTATTTTAAAATTTAGAATAAAAAGATTCTTGAAAACAAAATTAATGTCGTTCGTTATGTATCGTTTCTAGAACATCAAAAAATAAACTTGGTTGGTCAAACATGGGCATATGTCCTGCGTAAGGAATAGTGAATATTCTTTTGTCAGGAGCTTTTATGCTATCAAAATACTTTCTTGCACCACTTAATGGTGTTTGCCAGTCATTCTCTCCAAAAATATAGTAAACAGGCACTTTGTATATTGCGGGTTGAATAGAAAAGTTCACCATGGCTAAATAGTTAATAAGTTTTTTGCTGGCAGTTGAACCTTTAATGAGTGCCTTAAAATCTGAAAAACCGAAAATTGGACTCTTGAAAAGTGTTGCAAGTCTTGGTTTAGTTGATAGTCCATATTTTACTTTAAGGTTATTTACTATCACGTTTTTCTTGAGCCAATCCTCACCCAATGCTTCTCCTGGATAGTTGCCGATTGCCACAAGTTTTTTCATAGCTTTTTTATCATTTGCTTTCTCTACCAGCTCTTTGACTTTTTCATAGCCAATACGTTCGTTTTCAATCTTATTCACAACTTGACTGACTGCAATGTAATAATCGACATCTTCTGGGTGCTTCATAACGAACTCTGTAGCAAGTACCGTTCCCCAAGAATGTCCTAGAATAACAACTTTATCAGTTGCGTACTTCTTCTTTAAGTAGGCGACCACTCCAACAAGGTCGTCTAAAAGCTGTTCAAAAGTTGGTAGTGTGTGTGGGTTTCGGATAAGTGTCTTTCCGCTGCCTCTTTGGTCCCAATGTACTACAGTATATATATTCTCCCAGCCATTTTGAAAGGCATAAGCAAAGATGGAACTCGGTGCACCAGGGCCGCCATGCACAAACAACATAATTTGATTTTTATTATTGACGCTAGAGTGCATGAGGTATTGATCAATACCGTTTATACTAACAAATTCTTCAGTATATGGCTGTTTTTCAGTATTACTCATTACGTTTACTTTAGCATTTATCTTAAGTTTGGACAAGGTAATGAAACATGCTGGGTATTGTGGATGATGTCGAACCATAGTTATTAATTTATTACCTATATATTAGTATATTTTCCAATCTTTTTATATATCACCACTTGCCTGCGTAACATCAGTTAATTAGTATCAATAGTATTTTTTATTGTTAAAAATGCTCCTAATAACATTAATAAAGAAAATATTATTAGTACTATTATGTCTAATATTAAAGTATGTGAATCTAAATTTTTTCCTTTAATCATAATAATTCTAAGACCTTGTACTGCATACGTTAATGGTAAAATATTTGAAATAGTTTTTAATACAGGTGGCTCAGTATTAACCGTAAAAATTATGCCAGAGAGTAATACTTGTGGAATTATAACTAATGGTATAAATTGTATAGCTTGAAACTCTGTTTTAGAAAACATACTAAGAAAAATTCCAGTATTAACAGCTGAAATAGTTAATAAAAACTCTATAATTAATATGTAGAGAATATTTCCAATATTATACATATTTAAAACATATAAACTAAATAGTAATACTATTACTGCTTGTACAAATGATAATAAGATGAATGCTATCATGTATCCAAAAACAATATCAGTTTTACTTAAAGGACTTGCAATAAGCCTTTCTAATGTTCCTTCAGATCTTTCTCTTAAAAAAGATACTGAAGTTATTAAAAATACAAGAAAAAAGACTATTATGCCTATAAAAGCTGGACCAAAATAGTCCAATACATTAAGTTTAGAATTTCCGTATAAATAATGAATTGATTCTTTTACTTTCATTCCTTTTATAGAATAAGCTTTATTTATATTACTTAATAAATTCTGAACTTCTTGTGGCTGACTTCCTTCTAGATATATATTTGAAGAAATAGTATGGTTCATTAAAAAATTATTTGTAAAATTTGATGGAAAAATGATATATCCTTGTATTTTATTTGATAGTAAATCTTTTTTTAATTGATTAATATTTTCTATTTTTATATTAATATCTTTATTATGTAATAAATTATTACTGAATTCTTTTCCTAAAAATCCATTATCTTGATTGTTTAATCCTAAAGTTAGATTTGTACTTTGACCTAATAACATATATCCTAACAAAGAAAGAATAATTAAAGGAACTATAAAAAATAAAGCAACAGTCCTTTTATCATTTTTAAATTGTTTTAATATTCTTATAACAATAGATATAATGTTTTTTAGGTTCATAATATTATTTAGATAAACTTAAAAAAGCATTTTCTAAATTATTAGAATTAGTTTTTTTTAATAAATCAGACACACTACCTTCTGCTATTAGTTTACCAAATCTCATTAAGGCTAGTTTATCACAATGCTCTGCTTCATCCATGACATGACTAGAAACTATTATAGTAGTATCATTCTCTTTAGATATTTTATCAAAATAAGACCAAAACTGAGCTCTTAATAAAGGGTCTACACCTACCGTTGGTTCATCTAAAAAAAGTAGTTTAGGTTTATGTACTAATGCACACGCAAGAGAACATCGTTGTTTCATACCTCCACTTAATCTAGAGACCTTTTTATTTTTTATTTGTACTAATTCTACTAAATCTAAAATGAAATCTATGTTATCTTCAGCGTTATATATAGATGCAAAAAATTTTATATTATCAAATACTGTAAGATCTTGATATAAAGAGCTCTGTTGAGGCATATAACCAATATCTTTTAAAATCTCTTTATTATTCATATCTTTTTTTATTACAATAACTTCTCCTTTATCATAATCTAGAATGCCAAGTAATATTCTTATCAGAGTTGTTTTTCCTGAACCATTAGGACCTAATAATCCATATATAGAACCCTTTTTTATTGATAATGATAAATTGTCAATTACATTTATCCCGGAGAAAGTTTTTGTTAAATTTGTCACTTCAATTATATTCATAAATTATATTATAAACTTATGAATATATAATACAATATTATATATACTTGGTTTTAATGGGGATTAGAAGTTTAATTATTATATTATAACATCTATGATAAATCTTCTATAAAAAAATAAATAAAACTTTTAAATTATATTATTTTTCAACCAACCATTCCCACTTTACTTAAATTGTGAATAAAGTGAAATAAACTTCTGGGATGCTGTCCCATAGGTGGAATCCCATTTTAAAAACCTCATTTTAACCGATGATTTACTAGATAAATTGGATATGATGAAGAATAACAGAATTATTTAAAAAAATTAAGGAGAATATCTAATATACTTGATTATGAGTTCCTATATCAAATAATAGTATTGAATCTTCTTCAATTTTATATATTACTCTTATATCTCCTGTAACTGAGAAAGAATTATAGATTGACAGCTTACCAGTTAATTTATGGTTTTTTAAAACAGGATTATTGAAATTATCAAGAAATATGCCTAATCGTTTTTGAAATTTATCAACTAACTTTGGGTTAGGAGAAATTCTTTTTTTATAGTTCTTTAAAAAATTCTTATGGTATTTAATCTTCATTTAATTGCTTCATTAAGTCCTTAGCGCTAACAGCTTCATATATATTTGTATTATTCTTAAAATCTTCTTCTATCTTAAGATATCGTTTTTCAGATTTATGAGATAATTGTGTATTTTCTTGAAATGATATATCAATATTGTCTTTTGATACCTTTACTAAAAAGACCCTTATAAACTCTTGTAGGGAAGAGAATCCCTTAGATAAAGCTACTATTTCAGCTTCATCTTTTAAATTTTTATTCATTGGTATTTGTAATATTACTTTATTCATAACATTATAATTATATCATTTTGATATTATAATATCAAATTTAATTATAAACTATAAAATGAAATATATAATGTAATAGAAACTTCTGGGAAGCTGTCCCGTAGGTGGAACCCCATCTTTAAAAACCTCATTTTAACTTTTGAAAAACTAAATACATTGGACATGATGAAAAATAATAGAATTATTTAAAAAGTATATTTCAATAATTTTAGATCTATTTCCTTAAATAGGTCTTCTTTATTATTGGTATTATTTTTGATTTTTATTATATCAGCAAATTCACCAAATTCTTTTATCAATTCATTTTTATTTTTTAAATATTGATTATATCTAATTAGAAATATTTCAATAGTATCATCTTTTCTATTAAATAATTGATTTTTACACACTGGACAATGATTTCGATTTATATCGTCGGAATTAAAAGTTAGATTACATTTTTTGCAGTATAATCTTAAGCTTATTCTTTCCAATAATACTTTTTTCGAAGTTTGCACCAAAATAACAAAAACTTTCTCTTTATCTATATAATTTTCTTTTAAATAGTTTAGTTCATCTATATTTTTAGGATAATTATCTAAAATATAATCATCTTTACTATTAAAATAAGTTTTTAGAACATCCAAAGATATTTTTGGAGGGTATGGCTTATTTTCATAATTATTTTTTAGTAAAAAACCTCCATATTTTTTATTCTCTGTTATATACCTATCTACTAAAACCTTGAATCTTAAATATTTAATGTTATATTTCTTACTTATAAATTCTGCTGTAGAAGATTTTCCTGAAAATGGTGGGCCTATTAAAAATATTATCATTTGAATTACTTTAAACTACATAGTGTTAAAAATTCATTTTTTGTATTTATATCATCTTTAAAAACACCTCTAATAGCAGAAGTTATGTTATCATTGTTTGTTTTTGTACCTCTTAAAGTCATACAACTATGTTTTCCTTTAACAATAACTATAATTCCCTTAGGTTTCAAAGTAGTATTAAAGATATCTATAATTTCTTGAGTAAAATCTTCTTGTAATGCAGGTTTTGAAGCTAATATGTCTATAACTTTAACAATTTTAGAAAATCCTAATGTTAATTCTGTTGGAATATACCCAAACATTATCTCATAATTGACAGGTAACAAATGATGAGAGCATAAAGAAACACTTTTTATTGGATTTAAGACTATCATTCCTTTGTATGTTGTAGGAAATTTCGCTTCCAGTAGATGTTTTATCTCAATATTAGATTCTTCATTCAAACCCTTACACAAATCCATTAATGACTTCACCAATCTTTTGGGAGTACCAACAACATTTGGATTAGATAAATCTATACCTAATCCTTCTAGTAGCATTCTTGCACCTTTTTCAGACAAATCTATGTTCATATTTATTAATTTTCTCAAAAGTTGTATTTATTATTTCTGACTGAGTATTATTATTAAAAACTAAAATCTTTGATATTTCTTTTAAATTACTAAATATTCCTTTATACTCACTTTTATACCTTCTATAACTTTCAGATATTTGAGTTTTATTTGAATATACTTTATCATTTCCTTTTACTAGTATTGAATGACAATATGGGCATTTTTGTTCTAATATAGGAGAAGCTACTACCGTGTTAATCATATAAGGACATGTTAAACATATTAATTTAACTTCCATAATACTATATATGTTCTTTATATTTTCATTTAATATGATACTATAGTTATTATTTGTCAAATTTTTTTCCAAAAGATATTCTTTAAGTATTTTTGCTTCAATAGCTCCTTTAGGATACCCATCCAATACATAATTATCCTCTGCATTACTTAACATATATTTTGATATTATTTTAAACGCTAATTCTGGAGGGAATACAGCACCTTTACTCCATACTGCTTTAACAATATCAAGGTCATCTTCGTCTGATTTTATATAATCTAGAACTAAACTGCGGAATGAGAAATGATCTAATCCATATTTATTTGAAACATTTACTGAAAGAACAAATTTATTAGTACCTGGAGCTCCTGTAATAAAAATTCTCATACTTAATTTTATGGTAAATTACATTTATTAAATAATATGTGTATACTAGGTTCTATTCCTTTTTTGATACACCTTTTTGTATATATAGTATCACAAGAATCTGTTAGATTATCATTCATTCTAAATCCTAAATCTCTGGATAATTTGACAATATGCTTTTCATCTCCCTCTATTTCAATAAAAACTCCATAGGGAAATTCATCAATCATTACTTCTATATGATTTTTATGAAAATACGTTCTATATCTTTCATAAGATGTTGTTTTTGTAAACTCCATCATTTTAAGTATTTTTTCCATAGTATCAAAATCAGAGATCTCTACTTCATACTCTATCTCTTTCTTTATTCCTTTTCTGGAGAGAGGTTTTTTATATGTTAATATTGTTTTCTCTCCACTTCTTCTCAATCTTATACGACCATCGGTTATTTGCATTATTTGAGAAGGATTGTCATACATAACACTTAATTCATACACTCTTTTTGACAACGCAAATCCTATACTTTGTAGTTTTTTATTAAAAAAATCTATCTTATCTTTATTTATTTCAAACTTTAGTTCAATTTCTATATCTTTATTTTTCATTGTTGTATATTATTATAAATTAATATCCCATTCACGTATAGTAGAAGATTTTTCATTATTTACTGATTTTCTAGGATATATAACAGATATATCAGCTTCTTCGTTCATTCCATTATACAAAGCTCCTTTTTCATAATCATATCCACTATAAAATACTATTGGTTGCTTATATTTTTTTCTTAAAACAATACTTTGGTGCGAATATGAATGTGCATGAATTTGAGTTCTAATATCACATTCTTCTTCAGTCCAACCAAAAACTTTGCTATAAAATTGTCTATCCTTCCATTTAGCTCTTTCTAAAGCTTTTTTATCAACTTTTGGATTTTTAATTAATTTACCTTCATATCCTACTATATTCATTAAATTCCCTAAACTAGATAACACATCATATTCAAATCCATAAACATTAGAAATAATTCGATCTAAGTTTATAATATTCTGAAATCTTTGTAATTCATTAATATCACAAACTATCTTGTTCCATCTTTCAATAGATATATCTGCAAAATAAATATTCACGGTAGAAGGTATCCCTAATTTATCAGTATTCTTTTTAAATGTATATATGTTTGCAAAATTTCTATATGTTGTATTTCCTGGTTCATCCACAAAACCATAGACATCAATACCTTTTTTATATGAAGGGCATAATATTGAAATGTAATTAAGAGGAACATTATTTATTATTGAGTTAAATAAAAATTTATGAAAAATCTTATCATGCCTTTTAGCCCTAAATCCTTCTAACTCATCTAATCTTAAATTGTACCAAAACATACATGCTTTAGTTAAATTCTCAATGTCTTTAGATTTAATATTATTAGGATTATTTACTTCCCCCATAAACGAATAATAATCTGATATAACCAGATTAAGTTCATGTAGTATTTTATTATTATTAAAGTTTAAAGACTTATAGAAATCAATTTTTTTGATTAACATTGATCTAGATTATATCACTAAATCGATAGGCTTGTCTTTGCTATGTATATCAAAGTTATAATTTCTATTGATTTGACAGTATATTTAGTGTATGAATTTATAGAAATATCAATTTGGGTATCGTGGACGATGTCAGAACCATTATTATAAACTTATATCCAATATTTATCATATTTAATAAATAATTATTACAACAAGAAATAGTCTCAATATACATATATTTAAATCAGAGAATAGTTTAAGATACAAAATCTAAAAAATTATCTTTATTTACGAGAGAAATAGAGCTTTCCTTGTAAGTATTCAAAAATTCAATATATTTCTTAAATTTGGCTGAACTATATTTAATTTCAAATCCTTCTAATTTGCCATTTACATCTTCTATGTAATCTATTTCTTTTTTATCATATGTGCGCCAAAAATAATTATTTATGTGTATTCCTCTATTATTATTATATTTAATTCTTTCAGATATAATAAAATTCTCCCATAATTCTCCTGTATCTTGTCTTAAAGATAAAACATTAAAATTTTTAATAATTGCATTCCTGATTCCTAAATCATAAAAATAAATTTTTCTTAATTTGCCTATTTCTTTTCTTAGGTTTCTACTATAAGGTTTTAATGAAAAAATTATAAAAGCCTTTTCTAATATTTGTATATACCTTGAAACAGTATCTTTATCTATATTTAACAGATTAGCAAGCTCATTATATGATACTTCTGATCCTATTTGAAGCGCTAATGCTTGAAGCAGTTTAGTTAAAATTTCACTGTTTCTAATATTTTGAAATTGTAATATATCTTTAAATAAGTAACTTGAGGCTATTTCTTCTATTTTCATTTGTGAATCTAGACTTGATCCTGAAACAATTTCTGGATACATTCCGAATAGGAGTATGTTTTCTAAAAGGCGATTTACTTCAATATTAGTTTTTTTTTCTAACATTTCTTCTATTGATAATGGATATAAGTGAAATTCAAATTTTCTTCCTGTTAATGGCTCACTAATACTGTTTGATAATTCAAAAGATGAAGATCCTGTAGCTATAACTTGTACTAATGGGAAATTATCAATTATCAATTTTAGTGTTAAACCAATATTATTTACTCTTTGAGCTTCATCTATTATTAAAAATGTATTATCTCCTATTATTTTTTTTATTTCCGTGGATGTTTTATTTTCAAGAGAATACCTTATATCTGGCTCATCTGCATTTAAATATAACGAATTTTCACTATATTTTTCTTGTATTTTTTTCACTAAAGTTGTCTTTCCTACTTGCCTTGCTCCATATATTATAATAGCTTTCTTTTTGAATAAGTTATCTTCTATCCTATTTTGTATTAATCTCTTGTACTCCATACTTTATAATTAGGTGTATATATACCCCTAATTTATACCTAATTGAGAGTATTGTCAAGTAACCGTATTTTGTATATTTATGACTCCATTTTCAATCATGCTCCAACCTATCAAGAATTGATTTCTGGAACGCCAGATTTAGCTGATTGTATCAGTCTAAATAAGGTCTTCATACAAGGTCGTGGACAGCTATCTGGGATGCAGGGATTCGAACCCCAAACTTCAGGACCAAAACCTGGCGTGATGCCATTTCACCACATCCCAAAATAAATAAGCGGAAGACGGGGCTCAAACCCGCGACCTTATCCTTGGCAAGGATACGCTCTATCAACTGAGCTACTTCCGCAGTAGCACAAAAAATATGCCACAAGTGGGACTCGGACCCACGACACAAGGCTCTTCAGGCCTCTGCTCTACCAGCTGAGCTACCGTGGCATAAAATCATAACAAGTATACCAAATTTTTAAATTTTTAAAAAATTACAGTGATTGATAGTTTGTATTTTTCATTAAAGGGGAAATATATTGGGTGGTACAGGGATCGGACCTGTGACATCTACGGTGTAAACGTAGCGCTCTACCAGCTGAGCTAACCACCCAAGTTTAAAATATATACAATGGGCAGAAGAGGACTTGAACCTCCATGCCACTAAATAAGGGGCACAACCACCTCAAGGTTGCGTGTCTACCGATTCCACCATCTGCCCATATTATGTTAAAGACACGGGCATATTATATTTAAAAACAGCAAATTTTGCAACAAATTTGCCAGAGAGAGGACTTGAACCTCCAAATCTTTCGATACAGCGTTCTGAACACTGCGTGTATACCAATTTCACCACTCTGGCACTATATTTTCCAATCCTCCACAGACTGATATCTTTGGTGAGGATATGCAATACTGTTGAAGTTTAATCCTGTTATCTCTTTATTTGATAGATATATAAAGTTTCTACTATAAAGGAATACTGCGGGAGCTAGAGATAGAAGGTTTTGCTGAAATAGTTGGTAAGCCAATTTTCTTGTTTTTCTATTTATAGAATTTATACCAATCAACAAAAACCTATCTATAGTTGATGATGAAAGATGAGATATATTTTTATAACTTTTTGAATACCATAGACTAAAGTTATTAGGATCTACACTTCCTGTTATATTGGTTAATACTGCATCATATTTTCCACTCTTTATAATTTTATTAATACTATCTTTACTTTCTTTCACAAATTCTATGTTAATACCTATATTACTCCATGCATTTTTAAGGTAGGTTATGATAGAGTTAGGAACATTATCATAATATACTATAAGGTTATTTTGGCTCAGACTTGTAGAACTTGTTTGAAGATAGTGTTGAGCAAGTATAGGGTTATAATGAAAATGTAGAATTGATTTTGAGTTATAGTAAGCCCATGAAGTTTTAGATATAGGTCCATATACTGGAACTGCATTAGTGTGAAGGTATTTTTTTACAATAGTATTTCTTGATATAGAATATTCCATAGCGTATCTAAAATTTGTATTTGTTAAATTTTCAAGATTAAAGAATAGCGCCGTGTATGAATAAGGCATCTGAGACTGATATATATTAATATTTGAAGATATCTGATTTTTACTGATATATTGTACATATGCACCATCTATTTGATCATATTTTAGTGATTTTAAAATACCACTCTCATTTTTAAATATTTCTATTTTGAAATATTGAAAATGAGGTTTTCCCAAAAAATAATCATCAAATCTTTTAAAGTTTATTTCATCTTTTGTTATTGATGTAAGAATATATGGACCTGTCCCTATGATATTTGATGTATGAGCAAGATAATTTGCTCCATATGGAACAATGTTAAACCCTATATCTTCAAAAAATGTTACATCTATTTGTTGAAGTACAAATTCAACACTGAACTTTGAAAGCTTCCTAACTTCTATATTAGATAACATTGATGACGGAAAATTTGTTTTTTGAAAATTAAAGGAATATATAACATCTGAAGCTGTAAGTTTCTTTCCATTTTGAAATAAAATATTGTGTTTTAGATATACAATATATTTTGTACCTTTATTCTCTTTTTTATATGATTGTGCAAGTACTCCTTTTACATTCCCATTTGATTGCACTTCAAATAGTTTATTAAAAACTAGTTGGTTTATATCATTCTCAACCGTCATATTGGATCCACCATATGGGTTATATGAAATTGTAGTTGCAATGATACCTTCAGTATAGGTATTTGAGTTTAGAAGACCAAGATTGAAGAAGTTATTTTGATATAGGATAAATGTAAGAATTATTGCTAATATTATATATAAAACTATGTATGATTTTGGAGAGTATTTTCTAAAAAATAAGTGTATGGTATAGGGATAATCCCATAGGCCTTCTCTAAACTTGAGAAAAAGTGATTTAAACATAGTAATATGATTAACCGTGTTTTGCCACAACTAAAGATAGAATAGTACTTGTTACAAACAATACACCAAGAATAATAGTGGCATACAGTAAGAGTTTATCAAGACCTCTTCTTGATCTATATGATTCTCCGCCTTGAGATCCACCAAAAGCTACAGATAACCCTGCACCTCTGTTTTGTAGTATAATAACTATAATAAGAAGTGAAGCTAGTACTATTTGTAATATATCAAGTTGATTAGAATTCATATATAAGATAATATCAATAATATGAGCAAAATAAAAATTGCTACCACAATAGCTCTTTTGGCTATTTCCGTATTAACATTCTTTCATAGTGTTAATATGGTACATGCACAAACATCTCCGTTTAGTGTTAATTATAACATTTTATACAATATATCAAAAGCTGGTACTGCAACAGTATCATATGATATCAAACTTGTAAACTTAACACCTACTACTTATGCCTCATCATATTCTATTGCTCTAACATCGACTGATGCTTCTAATATCTCCGTAGTATCATCATCTGGAGGAAATTTACCATTCACTGTAACTAAAGGATCAAATTCAACTTCAATTTTAACTAAATTCCCAAATTCAGTATATGGTTATGGTACATATCAGGAATGGACTATTAACTTTACTACTAATCAAATATCTAAAATGCAGGGAAATTTGATGAACATTATGATTCCAGGTTTTCAGCAAAAAAGTCTTATATCTCAAGTAAATACAGAAATTGAGGTACCTTCATCTTTGGGCTCTATAAATTTTGCATCTCCACAGTTTCCTAAAATTGGCACTAGTGGTAGTAATACAACATACACATATGATTCCCAACAATCCTATTCATCCAGAGGTATTTTGTTAATACTTGGCAATTATCAAATTTATAAGTTTAAATTTCATTATAAGCTACAGAATCCAAATTTTTTCTCAAAACAATCATATAAGATAGTTGTACCTGCGGACTATAAGACACAGTCTGTTATATTTTCAAAGATTTCTCCACAACCAACAAAGACATATATAGATTCTGATGGTAACTATATAGTGGAATATGTATTACCCCCAAGGGCAAGTTTTACAACTACAATTCAAGGAGAAGCTAAGGTATTTTCAACATATAATTTTTTTAAAAATGCTTTATCTCCAAAAAAGTACTTATCTAAAAGTGACATAAAGATATATACCTCTAGTCAACCTTACTGGCAAACCACAAATACATATATAAAAAACTTAGCAGCAAGTATAGTAAAGGGTGATACAACTACACTACAAAAAGCTCAATCAATAGAAAATTATGTTGCAGGAAAACTTGTATATAATCAGAAAGCAATTTTTGATCCTCAAAGAAAAAGGCTTGGAGCAATAGTTGCACTAGAAGAGCCTAATAACGCCATATGTCAAGAGTATGTAGATGTTTTCATAGCTCTTGCAAGAGCAGATGGAATTCCTGCACGTATGATAGCAGGATATGGAGATCCTCCAGATATCAATGTAAATCCTCTTCCACCAGATATTCTGCATGCTTGGGTACAATTCTATACCCCATCTTTCGGTTGGGTAACTGCAGATCCAACATGGCAATCTACATCAGGAGGATTTAACTTCTTTGGAAATATTGGATCTGACCATTTAATCCTTGCACGATATGGTCATAGTTCTGTAAATCCTCCACTAATACTATCATTTGTCAGAGAGAAAAACCCTCAAAACAATATCAATATAGAAGCTGTAAATGCTCCATTCGTAGTACACCCAAATTTTAGTCTTACAGTTTTAAATGAAAATAGTCTAATTTCAGGATTTAAAAATGTCCTTGAGATTAACATCAAAAATACAGGGAATCAAGTTTTACGCGGACATGATATTACAGTATCATCTAACCAGGGTGTAACAATAGGGAAAATTAATATTTCCAACAATGCTATTTTTCCAGGATCCTCAGAGATTATAAAAATACCTATAAAGACGGCTAACTATTTCTCTAGTGGAACAAAAGAAATCAATATAAATGCAACATTCTATACATACCATAAGAAAACTGTAAATGAAAAAATAAATTCTCTTTTAACATTTAGTCCGTTATTTGTATCAGGAATAGTCCCTTGGATTTTGATTATCATAATATTCATCCTATCTATAATATTTGTAGACCTACTTTTTAGGTTCAAAAACACTAAAAACAAGAGTTAAACCACATAAAAAGGCTTAATCCTCTACTTTTTTACATGTTTTAGCAATTATATAGGGTAACTTGACAAAAATCATCCGTATCTCTAGAATGTATATATCCTATGAACAACAATTTAAAGGTTATATATCAATTTAATGAGGTTAATGGAAGAGATTATATGAAGCTTGGTGATAAATCCATGAGCGTTGGATCTATATATAATCTATCTATTCCAACTCCTCCAGGTTTCATTATTTCAGCTGATACATATAACTTTTTCGTAGATATAACCAATTTAAAAGAACAGATAAAAGATTTACTAGAAAAAACTGATTTTGATGATGAAAATTCTGTACAAGAGGTCTCATCGCGTATTGAAGATAGTATAATGAAGTCTGAAATTCCTCCCTCATGTGAAAGAGAAATTGCTAGGGCTTATTCAAAACTGTCAGGGTTTTCTGATAGTACAGTTTCAGTCAGATCTTCATATATTTTTGGAGAAAATGTAGAAATTCCAGACAATATAATTCAGACTACATTTATTAATATAAAAGGTTTAGCAGAGCTAACTTTGGCAGTAAAAGCTTGTTGGGCAAGTCTGTTTGAACCTGAAGTTTTAAAATACAGGAAAGAAAATAAAGTTGATGTTGTAAAAACAAGTACCTCAGTTCTAATACAAAAGATGGTTCAGGTAGAAGCTTCAGGATTAATGTTCACAGTATCCCCTATTGATAGAGATCTACATACAATTTCTATACAATCAATACTTGGTACCTTGGATGGAATCAAATCTGGAGAGATTACTCCTGACAACTATCATATAGATAAAAAAACTTTGAAATTTAGGGAAAAAGAAATTTCAAAACAGGAATATATGTTTGTAAAGAACCATAAGTCAAAAAGTAACGCTGATGAGAGTATGAAAGTTAAGATTGCATCAAAGTGGCAAGAGAATCAAAAGATAGATAATAAAAATATAATAACATTAGCAAGATACGGATTGTTATTAGAAGATATGTACAAAAGACCTCAAGCTGTAGAGTGGTCTATGGAAAAGGGTAAACTGTGGGTATTGAAATCTCTAAATATGTCTAGTTTTGATGAAGATGACCTCTTGAATATGGATGATAGTACAGATATAAAAGAAGATAAAAAAGTTGAAGAGGTAACAGATAAAAAAGAGGAAGAAAATAACAGAGAGGAAAAAGAAGAAAGTAAAATAAAAAAAGAGGAAGATATAGTGGAACCTCAAGAGGTAGGACCTCAAGAGGCGGCACCTCAAGAGGTAGCACCTCAAGATGACAATCCACCTGAAAGTGTAACTGCAGCAATAAGATATGACACTAATCTTCTTCTAACAGGATCTCCTGCTTATCCTGGTATTGTATATGGACAAGTGAAAGTACTTAAAGATCTTAGTGAGCAAGATATAGTTGAGAATGGAGATATTATTGTTTGTGAGAATATAAATGATGATTGGAGAGAAGTATTAAGAAAAGTTAATGGTCTTATTATAGATAAAGGTGGTGTTGACTCTAAAGCAGTACAGATCGCAAAAGAAATGGATATTCCATGCATAGTAGGTGCAGAGCTAGGAACCAAAGTACTTGTCAGTGGAGAGAAGATATTTTTTGATGGATCTGTAGGAAGAATATATAAAGACAATAGCGTAGGCTCAACTAATAAATCTGATATAAATGATGGTACGACAGAAGATATTAAAAAAGAAAGTGAAGTACCTTCAGAAACACCACAAGAAGATGTGATTCCACAAGAAGTAACAAATGAAAAAGTTGATAGTGCAGAAGATACAAAAACAACAGAACCAACTCAAGAAGCAGTCATAGAACCAGTTCCAGAACCAGTCATAGAACCAATACCAGAACCAGTTCCAGAACCAGTTCCAAATACTAACGATGAGCAAGCTCCTGAAACTGCCCCGGAGCTTGAACATGAGGAAATTACTCAAGAATCCACTCAGGAAGTAGTTACTGATGAACCTAGTATAGAACCAGAGGTTTCTGCATCACCTACTGGGGAGTCTGCAATTCTTGAGTCTGAGGGTCAAGAAACTAATACAGCTAAAGATAATGATGATAATAAAAAACCAAAAAATGAAAAAAGTATTTTAACTGCAACCAAAGTATATACAACAATATTCGATAGTAAATTATCGAAGGAAATTCCAAAAACAAACCTAGATGGAGTTGTAGTTTATGCAGATGATTTAATTCTTGATTTAAAGGTACACCCTAAGCAGATTCTATCTATCCAAAAGAACAAAGAATATATTGAAAACATGTCAAAAAAGGTTATAGAAATATGTGATAATGTTACTAATACAAGAAATGTTATCTACACTCTATCTAATTTTACCTCTAATGAATTTTTACAACTAGAAGGAGGTGTTCAATTTGAAATACAAGAGGAAAATCCTTTAATAGGATATAGAGGGACATTAAGAAATATAAAAGAGATAGAAGTTTTAAATATGGAACTAGAAATTATAAAGAACGTAAGGAATAAACATGGTTATAAAAATTTGTGGGTAATGGTTCCGTATGTAAGGACTCCGGAAGAATTGGTTGAGATGAAAAAAATCATATCATCACAAAATTTGAAACGTTCATCAACATTCAAGATATTTATTGATTTACAGGTACCTTCCAATATTATTGCAATAGATGATCTTCTTGATATAGGAGTTGATGGGATTAACATAAACCTGGATGAATTATCCCAAATGGTATTAGGAATAGACTACAAAAACCCTAAAATACAGAAGGAAGTAATATCAACTAATAGTATAATGAGAAAAGCTATAGAATCAATTTTAAAAAGTTCAAATGAGCATAAAATATTAAACTCTATATCAGGGAGAAATATATCTGATGACCAAGAATTCTTAGAATTTCTTATTAAGCATGGAATGAATATTATAAATTCAGAAACTGATAAGATATATAGTGTAAAAGAAAAGATAGCACAAATAGAAAGAGAACATATACTAAGAAAAACGTAGAAGTAATCTTATTAGAAAGTAAAATTATGATTCCAAAAAATACATTGTATCAAGATACAAAGTATCAAGATACACCGTATCGAGATACAGTTCTTGTAATCTTAGATGGGTTTGGAATATCAGAACAAAGAAAAGGTAATGCAGTGATATCGGCCGATACTCCATTTTTAGATTCTATATATAAAAAAAGCTATTACTCAGAACTTGAAGCTTCAGGAGAGTATGTTGGGCTTTCAAAGAATGTTATGGGCAATAGTGAAGTTGGTCATCTAAATATAGGGGCAGGTAGGATTGTAAAACAGTATTCTCTAATGATAGATGAGGATATCAAAGATAATAAGTTTTTTGAGAATAAAGAAATAGATAAAGCGATACATAATGTAGAAGTAAATAAAAGTAATATGCATATAATGGGACTTCTATCAGATGGAAAAGTACATTCTGATATCTCAAATTTTTATGCAATATTAAAATATTTAAAACAAAATGGAATAGATACAGTTTATGTACATATATTTTCAGATGGCAGGGATGCCAATTATGAAAGTGTTAAGATGTATATAAAAAAACTAGAGTTACACTCACCAAAAAATTATGTATTATCATCTATAGTAGGTAGATATTATGCTATGGATAGAGATAATAGATGGGATAGAACAGAAAAAGCATTTAGATTATTGAGAGCACATTCAGGCATTGAGGTATCAAGCATAAATGATGCTATAGAAGAATCTTATAAAGAAGAGATATCCGATGAGTTTATAAAACCACACTATGTTAGAGGAACTCCAGAGGTTAGAGATAATGATTCCATGATATTTTTAAATTTTAGAGAAGACAGAGCAAGACAGATATCTAAACTTTTTATACAAGATACAAAAGTATACTTTTTACCAATGATTCAATATGATAGCTATATTAAAAGATATATATATCCTGGTTTGAAAGTTAAAGACTCACTATCTGAAGTTATATCTTTAAATAATCTTAAACAATTAAAAATTGCAGAAACAGAAAAATATGCTCATGTAACATATTTTCTAAATGGAGGTTATGAAAAAGCTTTCAAAGGTGAAGATAGGATATTAGTACCATCACTTAAGGTTGCAACATATGATTTAGCTCCTCAAATGAGAACCTCAATGATAACAGACAAACTTATTTCTAATTTAGAAAAAACTCAATACTCTTTTGTAGCTATAAATTTTGCAGCAGCTGATATGGTTGGTCATACAGGAAATTTTAAAGCAGTGGTTAAGGCTATTGAGATTATAGATACAAATCTAAAACTTATATATGATGAATGTGTCAAAAAAAGAAATCTAAATTTAATAATTACTGCAGATCATGGGAATGCTGAAGAGATGATAAAGGATGAAGAGATTGATAAGGAACATACTACAAATAAAGTCCCTTTCATATTTACTAATCAATCTATACTACAAGGAAAAAGAATTAATGATGGCATACTCTCTGATATTGCACCTACAATATTACATCTTCTAGGGTTAGAAAAACCTAAAACAATGACAGGATCAAATCTTCTTGGTAAAATATATACATAATGCATGAATATAGAGTTGCAAAATTTATAGC
>JAJZKG010000047.1 GCA_021809565.1 bacterium
TAAAGCTATGACTAAAAATGTTTCAGATGGCACAGTACATAAAATACCTTCAGATTTAAAAAAAGAACTAACTTCTAGCAAAAAAGTATTGGATATATGGGAAAGCCTTACTCCTCTTGCTCGTAATTAATGGATATGTTGGGCAACATTTGTAAAAAAAGAGGATACAAGAAAACAACACATTATAAGAGTCCGTACAGAATTACTAGATGGTATGCGTCGTCCCTGTTGCTGGATAGGGTGTATTCACCGTAAAGATAAAAAAATAAGTTTTTCTGTACAATATATTCTTGATAAAAAAATCATTAAACTAGATAAGAATATAGTTATTAATTGTAGTTTCACTAATTTTATATTATACGTACTGAGTTATCCAACTGAGTATAATAAAAAGTGGTGATGTTGTAGTAGAGCCACAAACTGATCAAAAAATGATAAAATAGTGTACTAAGGTTACATTATGTTGAAAGTTAGAACATCTAAAACAAGTTCAGGGAGTACTGCTGTCCAGGTTGTCTTCTATACCACGCATAAAGTTAATGTTGTTAAACATATTGGGTCTGGGAAAACTAATCAAGAGATTGAAGATCTTAAAACACTTGGATACCAATATATTGAGCAACATATCTTAGAACCTGGACAAACTTCTTTTTTTGAGGAAAGATCTTTAATTTCAATAGACAATATCTCTATTAAAGATTCTTTTCATACCTTTGCTTATGAATTTCTATCTTGTACCTATGATGTTAATGGATTTAACTCTATTGGTGACAATCTACTTAGAGATTTAGCTATCATGAGAATCATTGATCCTGTATCCAAGGAGGAATCAATTGATCTTATGAGAGAATATTTTAATATCAAGTATTCATATGCAACTTTACACAGAGGATTACAAAAGATTGTTGATAGTAAATCAGATATAGAATCAGTGGCAGTAGAATATGCAAGAGCAAACCTTAATTTTGATTTTTCATTAGTATTCTATGATGTTACTAATCTATACTTTGAATCATTCAAATCTGATGAATTTAGGAAGCCTGGATACAATAAGGAGGGTAAGTCTCAACAACCACAAATTGCAATAGGACTAGTTGTAAACAAGGATGGATACCCAATATCAATAGATATATTTGAAGGTAACAAATTTGAAGGACATACTTTCATTCCTGTAATACTCAATCTTAAGAAGAAATACAATATTAAGACTTTAACAGTGGTAGCAGATGCTGCTATGCTATCATTTAGTAATATGAAAGATTTAGAGGATAATGGGTTATCCTTCATAGTAGGAGCAAGACTCTCTAAGGTTGATAAAGATATACTACAATCAATAACTGATAAACTAAATAAGAAAGAGGGTAAATACATTAGAACAGATACAAAGTATGGGACATTGATTTGTGACTATTCTCTGAAGAGAGCACAGAAAGATAAATCAGATAGGTTAAAACAGATAAGAAAGGCAGAATATCATATACAGTATCCATCAAAGAATAGAAGGCCTAGATTTGTGAAGAAGATAGGAAAGGAAGAGTTTGAGATAAACAAAGAATTAATAGAATATGATGAGCTTAAAGAAGGAATAAAGGGCTATTACACAAATTTGAGTGATATATCACCTCAATTGATAGTATCAAGGTATCATGATCTATGGCATGTAGAAAAATCATTTAGGATTACAAAATCTGATCTTAAAGCAAGACCAATATATCATAGAAAATAAGATATGATACTATCTCATATCCTCATTGTATTTGTATCACTATGCATGTCTAAATCTCTGGAGCTTCAAACTGGATACTCTATAAAGATTATAAAGAAAAATATATTCCACATTATTGATATTGTATTAATAGACAAACCAACAAATCGTGAGTTTACAAAACGCCAAGAATTTCCTGAGTCAGAGATATTTTCTACACTATTAAAAATGTGTACTTTGTAAAGGCGTACTAATTGGACAAGTCAGGAAATATTCTGTATAGCTGTCTTATGCATAATCCCCTTCATCATAGGTGAGTTCTATAAAGCCTTGCCGTTCGCTTTCTGCCTTTCCCCCATTTCCTGCATATGTTGCTCTGATTGCCCGTTTTAAGAAATCATATAGATTTTGCTGGTTGGGTTTGATCATAGTTTTATAAACTTATATATAATAAACAGATAACCTCAATAATACCCATTGAAAGTAGTTAATTAATCAAAAAAATAGGAGCAAATCACCAAGATGGAGAATTTTATAAATTTAGATTATTCTATTTGTCTTCTCTAGTGTTTATGTATTAATTCTTCTTTGACTTTTTCATCTAAAAATATTTTCACTAATGACTGATAAGGAACATCTTTTTTATTTGCTATCTCTTTAAGATTATCTAATAGCATCTGAGGAATTCTTATAGTCATAGTCTTCGTTGAGGGTTTAAGATTAGAGAATGTTACATTTCTATATGCTTTACTCCAATTTATATATTCTGTACTGTCATGAGTATTCCAAAAGTCTCTCTCCTCATCTTCATTTTTAAATTGCGGAATTTGTTTTAGTTTTTTATTCATATATTATTTATATTATTAAATATTAATCTTTCTTTTTTACTCTGATCTCTTGCAGAGATTACTCTTACTTTATTATTTCTCTTTGTAAATACAATAAATAACAATCTATTATTTCCTGTCACCCCTAAAGCCTGAAATCTGATCTCCTTATTAGAATGATTTTTATCTTCATTAATAAGTAATGGTTTATTATAAAATACTTCTTCACATTCCTTTATATTTACTCCGTGTTTTAATTTATTTTTTAATAAATTACCTTCATTCCAATCAAAACCTTCAAATTTCTTAAAATCAAAACCTGCCCCCATATGTAAATTATAGTACAATACATTTAATTAATTGTCAATATTAATAAATATATATAAATAGATTATTTTCATGAGATTAATTCTTTAGTAATTTTAAAATATTTCTACTCATATGGAATAATTCTATAGTTCGATTAGGATTACATTGGAGGAGAATTTTATGTTTTTGTTATATAATATTATTATAATTTTATCAAATTATTTATAAACTTTATTTGAACCTGAGTGTGTACCTAAAGCTAATAACTTTATTGCTGTGTTGTTATTGTATTCCCAGATTATTCTTACATCTCCAGTCACCCAACTACTCCAAACATTATCAAACTCTATACTATTTACTTTATGTGTCCTTAATGATTGATAGTTTGGATTATTGGACAATAGAGTCAATGATTTTAAAATTCTTTTTTGAAGTAGAGTATTCCTTTTTATAATTTTTTTATAATCTTTATTAAAACTTGAAGTGAAAATTAATAGATACATTATTTTACAATCTTATTCAAATATCTTTCTAATTCCCCTTTATTTTTTGTATCTACAATAATACCTTTATCTCTCTTACCTTCTTCTATACTCTTAATCTCTTCATCAGATAGAGAAACTGGATCATACGACAACGATAAATCAAATGGTATCCTATTTTTATCTACTATTTGTTTGAAAAATATTGTAATGGCCTGAGAAGTTGTTAATCCTAATTCAGATAATATAACCTCTACCCTATCTTTTAAAGGTATTATTGTAGATACAAAAAATAAAGGG
>JAJZKG010000015.1 GCA_021809565.1 bacterium
TACTATTCCTGTAGCTATTGCTAAAGGCAAGAAGAATCTAGTTGCTTTAAATAACTCCAATTCATCTATATTAATCCTTAATCCGACATCAAAAAGTATAAATGCAATAGCAATAGAACTTACTAATGCCGCTAAATCTAAAAGTGTAGCACTTCCTTGTGGCACTATTAAATGAAATATTGGCCCTATCAATATACCTATTATCATCAACGGCAGTGTGATTAGTATCTTGATTCTGTAAAATAATTCATTAAGTATATATCCTAGGAAAACAATACCTGAAAATATCAAGAAAAGATACGTTACATTTATCATTTAACTGCACCCAATAGACTTTGTCCTTTCGGTACCTTGACCTTTGTTGCTAACTCAGTGTTTATCTTTCTAACTACATCCATCATCTTCTTTTCCCTTTGTAATGATATATATGTATAAACCTCATCCTTTGTATCTCTCGCTACTAAAATATAAATATCACCATCCTTGAATCTACCAGTTCTTCCCTTTCTCTGTATATTTCTTATCTCACTAGGTATGGGTTCATAGAAGATTACTGCATCAACTGTGGGTATGTCTAATCCCTCTTCAGCTATTGAACTGGCAACTAACACATCAAAAACCCTATTTCTGAAATCTTGTATTATATTTTTCTGCATTTCTTGAGTAATCCCCTCTTTCTTACCTACAAATGCCTTTGCAGGTATATCATTATTTGTTAAATACTCAACAATCATCTTTATTGTTGATCGATATTGCGCAAAAACAATTATGCTTCTTTTTCTATAATGTATTATTATATCTATCAAAGCAATAATTTTTCCGTGTTCCTCTCCTCTCTTCAAAGCGGCTTCAGCTTCTGTAACTGCATTTTGTATATTTTTATTAGCTAATAAACTTTCAACACCTCTGCTTTTATTCTCTTTATTTTGCATATTTCTCATATAAACCAAAAATGGATATATCCCTTCCGTGGTCAATAACTCATACGCATGCGATAAATTCAACAACTTCACATAACTAAACATCGCGCCCATTCTATAATTAGAAGCCTTTATTCTACTTATCTGATTCCCTGCATCTATTAGAATACCTTTTGGTATTCTATCAAATCTTTTAAATCTTAGAAAACCCATCTTGTTCAATGTTCTCAAAGTGTTTTCTGCTTCTGGTGCCATTAAATTTCCTATCCGTTTTATTGTATCTGTTTTATCTACAAAAACATTATGCAGATGTTTTTGCTTCACATACATTGCAACATCCGGATCAGTAGTTACTCGAGCTTCAATATTTTTGATATTTAGTGATTCAACTATTGCATTAACTCTCTCTTTTTTACTTCCGGGTGATGCAGTAAGACCCAAAATCCTAATATCTCTTATGTTGCATTCATTGGCAATATATGTATAAGCATACTTTCCTACAGCTTTGTGACATTCATCAAAAATTACAACTCCTACATTATCCATTGAAAAAACAGCATCTTTTAAATCATTAGCAATTGTTTGTGGAGTAGCTACAATAACTTTTGCATTTTTCTCTATCTCAGAACGTTTTTTCTTTTGTACAGAGCCTATTATTAAAGCTAACTCACTTTCATTTAAATTAAAAATCTTTTTGAAATTATCGTAATGTTGTTCTGCCAATGGCTTTGTAGGAGCAAGAAAAATACCTTTTTTATTTTTACTTAGACTTTCTGCAATAATTATTATTCCAATCATTGTTTTTCCTAATCCTGTTGGTAACACAACAAGTGTATTCCCATTTCTTTTTATTGAGTCTATAATACTCTTCTGATAAGCCCTTACGGTGATATCTCCTAAATTAATAAACGCTTTAAGCTCATCAAATTCATCCAAGGGCTCATTCCTCTCCATATAATATTTATAAGTATATCTTTATATTATTTAAACAAAATTATTTAATTAGATAAATGATCTTTAATCGTGCCGTTGTAGCTCAGTCCGGGAGAGCGTTCGGCTGAAGACAAACTTATGAAAAGTTTGAGTAATTCAGACACCGAAATGTCGTCGGTTCAAATCCGACCAACGGCAAATAAATTATAATTATCCTTACGTTTATACCAAATTTTTGCAATACCTTTTTATATATTTACGTTTCCATAAAATAAGGTGCTTTAATGAATAAAAATTTTTCATATATAATAGTAGCAATATTGATAATAGCTGTGCTTTATATAGTACTTACTTATACTTCTGGAGTCAACTCTTTACCTGTAAATACGAATAACACCTCAACACAATCCTCATCTTCTGTATCTTCTAATACTGTACTTATACCAATTCAATTAACTGATCCTCCACATGCACCAAATGGCACACAAGCAATACTTATCTCATATTCTTCATTAGCAATCAAAGTAAACAACGCTAACGGTTCATCCTCATGGGTTTATGGAAGTGGTAACGGCCAGATAAATCTTATGTCAATAATTAATCTTACACAAGTTATAGGCAATGTTTACGTTCCAGTTAATGCAACTATAAATCAGATAAAATTCAATGTAACCTCAGCTTCTATAGAAATCAACAACACCAACTATTCGGTTACAGTACCTAGTGGACAGATATCTACAAATATTCATTCAAGCGCTAAAGCCACATCAAACTCAAGTGTATTATTAGATTTATCGCCAACTATCGCCACAATAATGACATCGAACTCTACTTTATTTGTACTTGTACCTTCTTTAAAAGCAGTAATTATAGGCAGCAATTCAGTAAGTTCAAATCCTCATAACTTGACAATAGGAGCAAGGTTTAAGCTTAACTCTTCAGATCGTGCAAATCTAGAAAACTCAGTACCTAATCTAACAATACTTTCATCATCTTTATCACAAAATAATGCATCTACATCCTTTTCAGTTACACTCAAAAATAATGGAAATCAAAGTGTTGTAATTAACCATATTCTACTTTACGGTAATATAAATTCAAAGATCTCAATAAATCAAACTCCTATAATACAGATAAACAGCTCAATAGATGGGAAAGAAGGAGTTAATATCTCTAATATAAACATCTCATCAAAAGCAAGTATTACTGGAAAGTTAAATGTACAAACAAATGCTCCTCCATCACCTCCAAGTTCAAACTCAAATTTAGTAGTAAACTCTAGCTTATCTATAAGTGTAAATAAATCAAACTCAAAAGATAACTCAAATATGGGATCAAGCGATAGCTCAAATGGCACAACAAAAATAAATGAAACCTCTGTTTCAGAAAAGCAAAACTCTTCAATCTCATCAAAAGGAGGACTGAACAACCCTTATGACAATTCATTAAGTGTAGAAGAACATCTAGGAATTAATTTAGTAAAATTCAAGGTTCTGAACTTTTTAATATCCGAGAATGGAAATCTAACACTTCCTAGAGCATATGCTGATTTCGAAAATATAGGTTATACAATACAGCCAGGCGCAACAGAAACGCTACAATTTAATGGAGCTATAATATTTGGAGATCAAAATAGCGCTATATCAGCTCAAGTTTCACCAGGTAGTAATTATACAATAAGGGTAGGTGGAGAGGAGGGCGCCTCAGCATCAGGCACTGTAGTAGCTTCATAGCAACCTTTTTATTGATATCTTACTTAATACTATTCTAAAATAAATGTGATATAAATGAGAAATAAACTAGAAAATAAGATAATAGTTGCAATGTTGTTGATCTTCACATCATTTGCATTTGTCGGAGCATCAGGATTTAATCCAGTCGGTCTTTCATTCTTTGTAATACCGCCAATAACTAACTCTACAAACTCAACATCAACAACTCATGTAACAACTACAAACACTACTACATCGAACACCATTTCAAGCAACACTATATCAAACAACACAACATCTACAACATCTAACACTACAAAAACAAATAACAGTACATCAAGCAACACAATATCAAGCAAAACAACATCTAACACTACAAAAACAAATAATAGTACATCAAGCAATACATTACCAACAAAATCAAATACAAATTCATCTTCAAATACATCTGCGTCAGAAAACACAAGTGCTTCTACATCTTCAGGCTCAAACAATCTAGGTACAGTTGTGGCAATAATTGTAATAATCATTATAATAGTAGCTGCATATCTTTTGATGAAGAAGCCAAAAAAAGCATAAACATATAATTAAGATTTTCTTTTTCTTTTCTTTATTTTTTCTATTTTTACTTTAATTAACTAAATTTTTATATACTTATTTAATTTTATTCAGTGTATTAACTTTGTGATTAAATGAGTAATAAAGAAGCTAAACATAAGATTATAGATATGCCAGTATCATATGAAAGTGTAAGTACTTTGATGGATCAAGAAACTTACAAATGGCACCACGATACACACTACGCAGGTTATGTAAATAAAAGAAACGAGATAGAAAAAGAGTTAAGCAATGTCGATTTATCAAAAGCAAATGTAAATTACAGTCAAGTACGTTCATTAAAATTAGAAGAAACATGGAATGCCAACGGTCAGATACTTCATGAGGTATACTGGGCAACTATGGGTGGAGACGGAAGCATTGATGAATCATTGCCTATAATAAAAAAATTAAAAGAAGATTTTGGCTCTATAGAGAACTTCAAATCTGAGTTCACAGCAGTTGGTAAGTCAGGAAGAGGTTGGGCTGTTATTGTATATGATCTTTTTAGTGATGGAAAATTAAGATGTGTAATGTATGATTTCCATAATCAAGGAGGAATAGCCGGTTCAATCCCTATTGTAGCAATAGATGTTTTTGAACATGCATACTATCATAAATACGGTCCTGACAGGGCATCTTACTTAAACTCGCTTATTGCAAATATAGATTGGAAAAAAGCTAATGAAAAATACCAAAAGTTCATATCACTTAAAATATAAGTTATTCAATATTTATTTTAAACTTTTAATTTTTTTAATTGTTAAATTAGAATATAATTTATATTTTTCTTTTCTATAACTATTGGTTATTGTTTGTATAAAGAGCCCAAAAGATTAATTATTACTACATTTAGTCTTACATTAATTTTATTGTATTTATTGCTTCCATTATCATTTTCAAGCAGTTCTTTATCAGCAAATGTAAATGTAATATGTCCTTTTAAATTAGTGTTAAATTCCCTTCCAATATATATAAAATACTCTCAAATATCCCTTAGTTACTCTATAACTTCACAATATAGCTGTAACATAGGAAGTATCTCTGGTTATGTGAACGTAACTCCTAAGAACTCAAATTCAATATTGTATCAAAAATCTATAACTTTATCTAATTTAAAAAATGAATACAACTCTATAATAACACTAAATACATCTTCCTTTCCAGTTAACTCTATAGTCAATCTTTCATTTTCCGGAGAAAATTTTTACAATACAAGTAAAAAATCACTTTCGTTGATATTGCCGGCTAACATTGTAGTATCTAATTTTGTAGCTATTCCAAACCAAACAAACATAAACTCACAAATAGTTTTTAATATAAACCTATCAAACACTGGAAATCTTGCTTCAAATGAAATAACTATAAACTTCTCAATTTCAGGTCCAGTTTCAATTAATACTAAATATAACGAAACAGGTCTGTCTCCAGGAGAAAGTAAAAATATTACAATAATAGAACCTGAAAATTTAACATCTATTCCAGGAAGATATAATGTAACTGCATTAATACTATTCAATACTTCAGAATATCCAAATATTAAAGGCTACTCAGAAAAAAAAATATTTTATAATGTAATACAAAATCAGTATAGTACATCCTCTCCAAGTCCTCCACAGCATAAAACAATTATAACCTCATTCCCACAGCTTTCAATACTAAACATTCCAATATACATCTCTACAGGACAAGGAACAGAGACCACATCATCATTAAAAATATTTAATACCGGGTCTGTTCCAGAGATTTTAAATATGTCAGTACCAGAGAAATTTTCAAAAATTATCTCTTTTTCATCAAAAAATATTTATATAAACCCTGACTCTTCTCTTTCAATATCATTGAATTTTATCGGCAATAATACTGCATCACCAGGTTTTTATACAATACCTATAAACATAACTACTCATATATTAAACGGTACAACCGAGACTCAAGAAGAGTTTGTAACCTTAAATATCTATAACAATACACAATTAAAACCTATTATAAACTCACAGGTAATATTAACAAATAACACTGCAGATGCATTTGGTACAATTTATATCTCTGCACCTTTGAATAAATCATTATCCAATATAACTCTAATTACAAAACTTCCTTTATCATCAGCAAAAAACATCTCCCAGATCTCAGCTTACGGTGTTCAAAATAATCTAACCACTTCTGAGGGATATTACGATATAAACTGGTATATTCCCTATTTACAAAAAGGCCAAAGCACCTACGCATATTATCAAATAAAAAATATATCTGATCAATCATTTTTACAAAATACACAGAATATATTTGCTGTTCAGTCAAATTTAAATACTCAAAGTAATCTTGACATATTAAAAATAAATATACCTACATTTTATGTTAACTCAACTAATCACATAACCATAACCTCCTTGTATACTGGGGTTACTGATAATAAAGTATCATTCATGTTATCTAACTATGGGTCTTTAAGCATACAAAATCCAATACAAACATTTAATGTATCTCCCAATAAATTGTTTTATACTAATTTTAACATTTCAACTAACTCAAGCACCGGAACAATGTTAATATCCCTTTTAATAAAAAGCACAAACGTTAATTATTCTTATTCTATACCTATACTAGTTACAAATAAGGTAAATACTACTCAGTTGCCTAGTAAAAATACTCAAAACACTACAAACTCCGGTGTCTCTCCATTTGAATATTTGATTAACTCCAAAATGACCTATATAAGCGTTACTTTATTATTTTTATCTTTATTAATAATCTATTTAGTTGTAAAGATGAATAAATCAAGATATAATAAAGAAAGAAGCCAAGAACTTAGAAGAATAAAGAATCAAGTTGAACGAAGTTATGATAAAAATAGTGATTAAATGACTCCATATCTAATAAAAGTATCATCCCAAAAAGGAGGCGTAGGTAAGACCACATTTTCTGTAAATTTAGCAACATCTCTTCAAGAAATGGGCAATACTGTATTATTAGTGGATTTTGATATTGCAAATCCAAGTGTCGGTTTTCATTTAGGTATAGAAAATCAAAATCTAGGAGTTTCTGATATACTACTCAAAAATGCAAAAATCAGCGATGTTGAGGTACCACACATTCCTACAGGGTTAAAAGTAATTCCTGGAAGTATTGTTGGTCATCAGAAAGAGCCATCCATACTCCAAATACAAAAATTTATAAATGAGCTCAAAAAGTCAAGATACGATTATATAATATTTGATACAGCTCCTGGTTATCTAGTTCCAGAGTTTTCATCTATGTGTGATGAAGGTATTATAATCACTACTCCAGAATTAAGCTCCTGTACAAGTTGTGTAAGGCTATCAAATAACTACAAAAAATTTGGACTTAAATCAAATATGGTTATAAACAGAGTTAAAAACAAACGATATGAGATTCATGTAAAGGAGATAGAGGAGATGTTTGGTTCAAAAGCATTAGGTGTTTTGCCTGAGTCAGAGGTTGTACCAAAAAGTATAGCTATGCATATACCAGCAATTCTTTTAGAGAAACGTTCCTTATTTTCAAAATCAATACTTGAAACAGCGAACTTTTTCCCATCAAAACCAACAAACACTCAAAATTACTACAAAAGAGGTATTATCTCATTTATAATTGGCTTATTTAAAAAAGAAAGATAAGTATTTTATATTTTTTATTCAAATGTAATTGATTGAATGTTTCGTTACTCTGGTTTATTTATTATTCTATTACCTCCAGTATTATTACTTTTAACATTAGCAAATATTTCAAATACTGTTATTTCTAATAACACAATAAACTCTAATAATCTTATAAGTAACTCAATTATTTCTAATCAATCCTACTCTCAGGCTAATACTACTCTAATAAACACATCATATACAAAAACAAATTACAAAAATATTAGCATTATAGAAAATGGCTTACCAAAAAATATATCCTGGAGTGTATATATAAATAATTTTTCAGATGCATTTAATTCTATTACTCCAAACTCAATATCTATTCAAAATAATGAGCAAAATTATAGTAACATATTACTTATTTCTAATATATCTTATGGAAACGAAGTCTTTATTCCTTCAATAAAAGATATAAATATAAGCAAATTTAACTCTTCAAACAAAATATTAATAAATTATACAGCATTGAAGATCATTGAGTTTTATGAGAAAGGCTTACCCCTCAATACGAGTTGGAATTTATCATATGGCGGAATAGAAAAATCTTCTAATTCAGATCTAATAATCTTTAAGTATTCTGGAACAAATAATACCTTTATAATAAAAAATATTACAGATGGAAATATTTTATACTTTCCAAATAAAAACGAAGAAAATTTATCATATGCTTATAATACAACTATTAATTTTTCATTATTAAATATCTCGTTACTCAATAAAAATACAAATATCACTAATAAAAACAACTCTATAAAAGTAAAAAATATAACTGCAATGGCTATTCGGTATAATTATTCCATATCTAACTCAACATTTTCTAGCTCGAGCAACATCTCAAAAATAATAATCCCATTATTTAATAATTTCAACATGTCCAAGGGAGTATTTATTAAACCATTATTAATTTCTTCAAAAATTAAAGAATCTTTAAACTCGACAGCGGATATCGCAAATATAAAAAGCGAAATAAACCCTAAATTATCAAATCAAAATCTTAATACAAATTATAATACTTCTATAAATAGCATAAATACATCGAGTAATAGTAGCATATACCTAAATTATTCAATTATCAATAATCTTACATCTTTAAGCAATCAACAACTTTTAAATTTCAAAAATTATATAAAAACAAAAAGGATTCCTATAACTCAATATAATCAAACATTCAATCTGAGTTATGGTTTAATAAAACAAGATGGAAAATTTATTCCTGCTGGGAAGAGTATAAATCTACTCACTTATAATAATCAATCTACTGTTTCATATTACAATATTTCAGTTGTAAAGGCTGCTCCTAATATGTCTATAGCAGTTGATGGAGTATCATTTAATAAAACAAACTCAACTGGTAAAATTTATGTTCCAGTATTAGAAAATAAAAAAAATTACAATTTATCTATATCCCTAAAAAGTGTTCTTGGTAATAATAATTATGCAGAGTTTTCATATTCTATAAAATTTAACAATGGAACAACAGTTACAGGGAGTGGCAATTATAACGCGGTAAATAAAACCTTTCTTTATAACTTGCCTTATACAACTAATACCATCATTACTTTTGATACTTATGGAAATAATAATTACTCTTCCGTAGATCCTACCTTGATAGTAATACCGTCTGGAATACTCTCTTATGTACCAATCACTTTATCTAATTTGCAAAATGAACCTACTCCTGTACCTTTTCAATATATGCTTCCAGTAAACAGTTTAGAATTTAAAAGTTACGAGTCTAAAAATCTGAGTAACATAGAATTTTTTTATTATAATGGAAGCATAATTCCGAGCTGGATGGAAGGCAGTACAAGCAATAACTTATTAAATAATCCAACAAACTCAATTTATTTTTACACATCTACAAACACCATTTACTGGTTAAAACTTTCCAATACTATTATGCCAGATAATGGTATTACAATATACATGGGTTTTTCATTAACTTCACAGAATTTATTTAATAATGTTGATATCGGGGAGGCACCACAACTAAGTCCAATTTATGCCGAGTATGATGATGGATCAACTGTATTTACATATTACAACGTAAATCCAAGTTCTTCATCTGGTTGGACAATTCACGGTACTGCTGGAGAAAAAACGGCTCCATCAGGAAGTCATTATTCTAGTGCAAACGCGTTATATGCGAACTCTGCAAACGGTGATTATATGTACTTACCTATAAGTGGTCTGTCTCAAAATTCTATCATAACTTTTGATGTATACACTACCGGTCTTGGCGATCTCTTTTTTCTTACAAACTCCGCTGGTTCAGGACAGATGGTAAGACTTGACGGCAGAGGCGGTGGTGATTATTCTGGAATTGCAACAACCAGTTCCTGGACATCGTGGGCGGCTCCATCTCCCGGAATAGACACTTCAAAAAATATTTGGTATAAATACGATGTTGTTATATCAAGTACTACTGCAAATGCGTATATTGGTAGTGTTTCAAATTATATCTCAACATTAGGTACTCTTGCAACATCTCAATTTTCTATAAAAAATAATGGTGATTATATTGGATTAGTAGGCGACGGTTTAGGTTCATCTTATTTAACATATTGGAATGGCTTTATAATACGTAACTATCCTCCGAATGGTGTTATGCCTTCTGCATCATTCGGTACTCCTCAATCTTCAAGTATGCCTTTAATCCAAATACAAAATAATCCGGTTGCATATGGAAGTTCAGATATAATTAATGGAATAAGCCCAAAAAGTCAAGATATGTTGGAGTTATTTAATGACGGAGTTTTACTTGCCGGTCCTACTGCAAATGTAGTAACATACACCATATGTGGAGCAACCCCATCTATTAGCGACTGTATATCTCCTGGAAGTTACACTATATCTGTAAATGATATAACCTCCGGAGTAAGTACAAATACATTATTGGATGTAATACAGGCATACCCTTCTTTAAAATTAAATTTACCCAAAGTAATATTGAACAGTGGAAGTTACTTCCCAATTAATTATTCAATTTCAACACCTGGGAATCAGATTCAATCTGTTTTATATATAGATGGTTCATCTGTATCAAGTTCAAACTCTAATAATATTTATGATTTTTATCCTCCTATTGGTAATAATTTATACAATATTACATTATCAAGTTCTGGAAACGGCAATTATTTATCAAACAGCGTTAAACAAGATGTATGTGTAGTTAATACACCTAGCAGCACACCTTATAATACATTATTTTATGCACCTTTATGTATTATTAATAATCAAACTGCTTCTGTACAGGGTGCTTTTCAGCAATTAATTAGCATAAATGAAAGCACTTATAAAAATTATCTTCAGTATAATGGAAACGATGCTAATTTCGAGATATTTAACATTAGTGGTGATGTTATTCCTTCATGGATAGAGGATAATAATACAGGTAACCTCACTATATGGGTAAAACTACCATATGGTATATCATCAAACTCTATTTATCCTCTGTATATTGGTTTTGGAAGTAATACATTAAACTTACTTTCTAACAGTGGAGTTAACGGTATAGGAGAGTTTCCAACAGCAACTTCAACATATGCACAGTATGATAATGGTAATTATGTTTTTAACAATTATTTTAACGGAGGCTCATTAAACGGTTGGACAGTTGCAGGTACTGCTGGTGATACTACCTCAGCTCCTTCTGGTTCTCCATTTGGTCTAAATGCATTTTATGCAGATGGTGCTAATGGCGATTATCTTTATACTATTGCAAATAATCAATCTGAAAACTCAATAATAGAGTATTATACGTATACACAAAATTTGGATGATTTATTCTTTTTAGCAAACTCTACAGGAGCAGGTCAAATTGCTAGGGTTGGAAATGGTGCTGGATGGTACGGTATTGCTCCTTCAGCATCATGGACATTATGGTATGCACCTCCTGACACAGGGGTATGGTCAAATGAATGGTTACTAATGGGTCTAACAATAACTAATGGTAATGCTCAACTGTTCTTATCGACCACTCCTGGAACTTATGGAACTGAAATAGGAAAAAATCCTTCTAATAATTATAGTGTAACAAACAAAGGAGATTATCTTGGATTTGTAGGAGACGCTGGAAGTGGTACTTCAACCCAGTATATGAATGGGTTAATTATACGAGCATATCCTCCTAATGGAGTTATGCCTTACGTTTTTCAGGGAAGTGTTTTTCCTGTATCCTCACAATCTACTTGTACTATATCATTAAATCAAAACTCAATAACTTTTGGTACTTTAAATCCCTCTTCAAGTATAAACACTATAAACTCCATAATCGATACAAATACTGGGAATACTGGCGCATACATGTATATTTTTGGAGGAAATTGGATTGGACCTACACAGTTTGGTGTGAGTAATACTACATGGGCAGCAACAAACAACATTGCATTTTCTACTGCATCAAAGCTTACATCTGTTTTATCAAATACCTTGATTAGCATACCTTCTACTGGAAGCAACTCAATATACTTCGGTCTTAGAGTTCCAGGCGGGACTAACTCCGGGACATATCAACAAACCATAACATTTGAGAACTCATGTTAAATAAAAATTTAGCTTTAATAAATTTAGTTTTAATCTGAACAAAATAAAGTTTTATCTTTGGCAGTTTGAATAATTACAGATAACTATATAAATGTTTTAGTTTGATATTTACTTGGTATTAATATGTTGCAAAAAAAGAATTTAAGTTTATTATTAGGCATTTTCTTTGGAGTAATAGGAGTTATGAGTTATTTATCATTTCCACTCATATACCCTTCATCAGGAAACTCAAACGTCAATGCAAATGTAGTGGTCTCATCAGCTTGTTTTATAGGAATCTCTCCTAACTCAATGACCTTTGGAAATATGGCACCAACTTCCGCATATGATACAAATGTTTTAGTAACAGATACTGATAATGGCGGAAATGTAGCTGCAAATATTCTTTTAGAAGGTACTACTTGGGCTTCAGGTTCAAATACATTTGCCGTAGGCCAAACAAATTATAATGGTTTGTCACAGTCTTCATACTTAGGTGTTTCTTTAACAACTTCATTAGTAAATACGGCTATACAAATACCTGCACCAACAGTTTCATCACCTTCTACATCAAATACAGTGTACTTCGGATTGGAAGTTCCTGGTGGAACAACTCCTGGTACATACACTCAAACGATAACATTTGAAAACTCTTGCTAAATGGTCATATGAACTTTAATCGTATCCATTTAATTAGTTTATTTTTTATTTTTTCTCTTCTTTCCTTTCTTTTTATTAATCTTAATTATGCTCAATTCGGAGAAGTTGCGGGGCAGTTAAATTTCAATGCAAGTATAGGTGGGAGTGCTTCATTACCTTTTACATTAATAAACGGTGGCTCTAAACCTTTAAGTTTTAAAATAATACTACCTACACTAAATACTATACCTAACTCAACTACTCCAACATTTTCTATTTCACAAATGAATGGTACAATCCCTTCTGGCGGTCAGTTAACATTAAATGTTACTGTTTATATGCCATCAAATAAAAATAAACCTGGAATGCATTGGAGCGGCATACTACAAGCAATAGAACTATCAAATAATACCATATCTGGAAGCGGAGCTATTCTACAACAGGGCGTTGCTAAGATAGTAGGAGTAACTGCATTAAAACCAGTAGGACTGTCTATACTATATATAGTATTAATTATATTGGCAATAATAATTATTTTGGGATTGTTATATTACTTTGTAATTAAAAAAGTTAAAAAACCAAAGTTTCAAAGCAAAATAAAACAATCTAAGCGTAAACGTACTTTAAACTCAAATAAAAAATCAAGATCAAAAATCAAATAAAAATTTAAATTGGTTTTGGGGTTGCCGGGATTTGAACCCGGACGTGCAGGTTACTTCATATTTTTCAAATTTCCAGATCTTCATCACAGCTTATAGCTCAAAGATTTTTTAAACATCTGGAGCCTGCCGCGCTGCCAAATTACGCCACAACCCCTAGTAATATTATATTTTTCTATGCAAGTATATTAATATTCCTTTTGTTGATTTAATGACAATGATAAAAGCAATCATATTTGATTTGGGCGGCGTTGTAATAAACTACGATAACACTAATTATTACAAGTACCTAGTAAAAGTAAGTAAAATTAAGTACTCTAAAGTTAAAAAAATAATTGAACAAAAGACACTTCCTGATTTAGAAAGTGGGAGGATAACTTTAAAACAATTTGAAAAGATAATATCAAAGGATCTTCACGTAAACAAAGAAAAGGTAAATTGGTTAAAATTTTACAAGGAAACGGTGAAGTTCAATTATGATATAATTGAGTTGATAAACATCCTTCATAAAGATTATACTATAGCATTTTTATCTAATATAGACAAATCCAGATACTCCTTTACAATGAAAATACTCGATATGAATTTATTTGATTTTAGATTTACTTCTTGTTATTTAAGATCAAGAAAACCTGATTTATTGATATATAAAAAAGTAATGAAAAAACTGAAATTAAAACAAAAAGAAGCAATTTTTATTGATGATAAAATAGAAAATATAAAAGGCGCAAATAAAGCCGGTCTAATAGGAATCCATTTTAAAAATAGGAGAAAATTAGACATTGCTTTATATAAATATAAAATGTAAATTACCCATAAACTACATATAGAATAACTATAAATACTAATTAATTTATTATTCTATAATATAATAGGTGTTTATCTGGACTTTAAAAAATCAGAAGATGAGAAAGGAATAACTGTTAAAAAAAGTGAAAATCTTTCAGAATGGTATACACAAATTGTAACCAAAGCTGAACTTGCGGATTATGGGCCTGTACAAGGTACTGTAGCAATAATGCCTTACATGTACTCAATATGGGAAAACATACAGGAAAAATTTAATCATATGATTAAAGAAACAAATCACTTAAATGCATACTTTCCATTATTTATTCCAGAAAGCTTCTTTTTAAAAGAGTCAGAACACCTCAAGGGCTTTGCTCCAGAACTTTTCTGGGTAACGAAAAGCGGCGACAGAGAACTAGGCGAAAAAGTAGCTATTCGACCTACTTCAGAAACTATGGTTTATCACTTCATGTCAAAGTGGATACGAAGCTGGAGAGATTTACCTATGTTATTAAATCAGTGGTGCAATGTCGCTAGGGCTGAGATAAAAGCAACTAGGCCTTTCTTAAGATCCAGCGAGTTCTTATGGCAAGAAGGTCATACTGCTCACGCAACTAAAGAAGAAGCAGAAAAAGAGGTAATTATGGCATTAGAGTTCTATAAAGAGCTTGCTGAAAAGTATTTAGCAATTCCTGTAATACTAGGGACTAAAACAGAATCAGAAAAATTTGCCGGAGCAGTTTATACTACAACAATAGAAGCAATAATGCCAGATGGGAAGGCACTTCAATCAGGAACCTCTCATTATCTAGGAGAAAACTTCTCAAGGCATTTTGATGTTAGCTATGCCGATAAAGATGGCAATAATAAAAATGTACACACTACTTCATGGGGCATATCTACAAGACTTTTAGGTGCTCTAATAATGTTGAATAGTGATGATAAAGGTTTAATGCTTCCTCCTAAAATAGCTCCGATACAAGCAGTAATAGTGCCTATATTTTATTCTGAAGAAGATAAAGCAAATGTATCAGAGGTCGCTTCAAAATTATCTAAACTGCTAAATAAAAAAGATATAACTACAAAATTTGATGATAGAGAAGGAAGATCCCCTGGATATAAATTTAATTATTGGGAGTTAAAAGGAGTCCCAATAAGAATTGAGATAGGTCCAAGAGATTTAAAAGAAAATAATGTTGTAATTGTTAGGAGAGATACTG
>JAJZKG010000048.1 GCA_021809565.1 bacterium
TGGGAAGATATAGGAGAAGAAGGATACAAAAAATATAACAAGTTCCATACTCCACTAAAAAGAATGGAATATGTGTTGAAGATGATTGGTTGAACGTAGTAGAAATTCACAAAACAATAAAAAAAGGATGGGATGAGTATAACGCTTACTTTTGGATCGGTTCGTTCAGTACTCTCATCGGTGGTTTTTTTGGATTTGCAGGTATAGCAGCCATATTATTTTCTTTTGGTTTTTTCTGGTTCATGGGAAAGTTCCACACAAAACTCGAAGCAGCAGAGGAAGAAAATAAAGATTTGTAATACATATATTTATATACTTTTCTTGTTTATTATTTTTGGGATTCGTGTGTATTACAAATGTTTGATTTGTGGAAAGAAAAACATTAAACACGAATACTTACATTATTTAACTCACCCTTTTTATATTTTAGCAACTATTTTTCTATTAATATTAATATTTATTTTTTCAATAGCAGTTCTTTTCGTTTTGTTTTTCAAATTAATAAGAAAAAGTATGTTTCACGTTGAATAGGGGAAAAATATGTATCACTATGCCTGTTATGATTTTAAGACAGATTATACAAAATGTAAAAATTGCGGTTGTCATGTGATTAGTCATGGAAGAAATCTTTTTGGTAGAAAATATGTACATTCTTGGAAAACTCCATCAGGAAATAATCACGAAGAAAAACAATGTAAAATTCATAAATGTTCAGTTCCAGAACCTCAAATCAAAAGTCAAAGAATAAAGGTATAATATATATTACTATATAATTAAATTGTAAATAGAAGATATACATGTGGATTGCTTTATTATTTATAGGAATTTCATACGTTTTTGCGTTAGTAGCAGGATTAAGTAGATTTAAAATGCGAGGAACTTTTAAAGGTTTCATTTTAGCAATATTAGCCTTTGGTTTTTCAATAATTGCTTTACCTTTTATAGTTTCAAATAATTATACAGTTCATCCTTCGATAAATATAATATCCTCAGGAGGTAATACACTTATAACCTCTTACAATACCACAACTACTCCAACGACAAATATAGAAAATATTATGTTAGGTTATGCTGAACTTAACGCTTTGGTAATGTTTGCATATATTTTTGTTATTTTATCTTATATTTTTACAGAAAGAAGAAAACAAAGGTATATGAGATGAAAATAAGATTACCTTTTTTATTAATTTTTATAATTTCTTTATCGTTATCATTTAGTAATGCTTCATTTATAGTTCTACCTAATATTTCAGCACCTCATTATTCCTATGTGGCTTTAACAATATTCAGTATTGGACTAATACTTTTTGTGATATTGTTATTTTTGGTATTCGGAATAATATTTTTAAAAGGGAACTTCACAAATGGATTAATCATATTCGTATTAGCTATGATTTCTTTAATATGTTTACTTCTTTCAGGTTCTTATGTAGAAACATCTTCTTTTACTTCTTATAACGTCATTTCACCATCAGGAAATTATATTGTTAATAGTACTTCAGTATCTACAACACCTATAGCTACAAATCAAATAATTGCAATTCTTATATTTTCTGTTTCTGTAGTGGACGCTGTTTTGGCTTTAATTAGTTTATTGACATTCATGTTTTTTCAAAGAGAAAAGAAGCGTAACGAGAAATACGAGGATTGGGTGTAATGGCTAGTTATTATGGAATTATTATTTTTTATCCTATAATCTCTACAATATTCGTAAAATGGACTATGAATGGAAGCTGGTTAAAAACCTTAATAAACGAACTATATCTATGGATAGGATTTAGTTTAACTTTTGGAGGTTTACTCTTTATTTTATTTAATACAGTACGTCTTACTTCAGGGATGGCTCTTCCGATATTTATTTTATATACAATATTATATATTGCATTAAGCGTAATAAGAAAGATATTGTTTAACGGAAGCGTAGATATAAGATCCCACCTCAGCGGAAATTAAAATCAAAAATCAATAAACATATATATCTTTCTCTCTATTATATAATAGAAACATAGGTATAAATATGGCATTCGTTAGTCCTTTTGGGAGTACTCCTTTTGTAGGGGATATAAATCCATCATCTACGTCTTTACCACAGAATCAAAAGTCTAAATCTAATCCTGTGGCTACTATAGCACCTTCAGAAACAATTAATCCTGTTTCATCAACTATAACAAATTCAGGACCAGAGGAATTAAGTTCTATAATAAAAGGAATAATGTTTAATTCTAATAGTAAAAGTAACCAACAAACAATAACTAATCCAAACCAAAGGGTAGGAGAAACTAATGGTCCTGGAGGCAGTTCAAGAGTTAGTTCTGTTGCTACACCAAATGGCGTAGTAACTACAACGGTTAATAATCAAACAGGCAACGTTTATCAATCAGTAAATGGCGGTCCTACTAATTTTGTTGGAAATGTAAATACAGGAAGTTTTAGTTTTCAAAGCGGTTCAAGTAAAGTCAGTTCTACTGCTACACCAAACGGTGCAGTTACTACAACTATACCGACTGGTTCTGCTGCTTCATTCAACAGTGGTGGTTCTTTCACAGGCGGTTTAGCTTCTTCAACGCCGTTCGCACAAGTAAAATCAATAAATACAAATAATGGAGATATTACCTTATCAGATGGAACTATTTTAACGCAGGATACTCCGCAATATGGAAGTTTTATACAAAATAATCAAGCAGCAATAAACTCTTACGAAAGCGGTTTATCGTACAATCAAAAAAATAAAATAAGTCAATTATTTAACGATTACGCATTAAATGGATACTCAACAAATACAGGAGGAAGCGTTCCTCTTTATTCTACCTTCGGAAACTCTGCAAAATTATCATTTCCAGACCCTCACAGTTCTGGATATATATTATCATATACTCTTCCTAGCGGACAAGTATTTCAATATACAGGAAACGTTTATGGAGTAAGTGCAGGATCAGCTAAAGCTAATGATATGGCTATGCAAAACGCATACGATGCATTACAATCACAATACTCAACAATAAGTAATTTACCAAGTGGAAGTATATCACAAGTTTCAGAAAGTCCAGGCGGTTTACTTTTAAATATTAAATTAACAAGCGTAAACGGAGGACAAGCAACGCCAAATTCTAATTATCAAACCATACCACTAGGAAGTGGTATAACAGAACAACTACCTACTACAATATCGCAAGGAGCTATCGCTTCAAGTGGCGTATGGACACAAGGAGCTAATGGCAATTTAAGTTTCACTCCTACATCAAACGTATTCACTTCTTCAGGTTCAGATACATTAGTAATTTATCCTAATACTAAATTAGGTATAATAGAATTAAGTACTATATTAGGTAATTCCTTAACTAATGAACAATTACAATCATTACAACAATCAAATCAACCTATTACTTTAACTCTAAATACTAATCCTCAAGGTGGCTATTCAGTAGGTATTACACAAGGGGCTATAAGCGGTGCTACAAACACAAATATAATTACTCCTACTTTTAAAAATGGACAAACTTCTAACCCAATATACCAAAATGGACAAGATGCTAT
>JAJZKG010000049.1 GCA_021809565.1 bacterium
CCTTCGGCTCTATTAATATGACCATGAAATTCTGACATATCTAAACCAGTTTGACCTTCTATATTATGAAGATATTCTCTTGCATGTCCAAGATGTTCCTTAACCCTTGCCAAATGTTTTTTACCAGCTTCGGCTAATGCCCCACCAAGATGTTTGCCAAGATGTACTGCATGACTTACTACTTTTGTTATGAATGACATAAAATATGATTACTTGGTATAATAAATAATGTTTAGTATAAATATCTATAAAAATTTTAATTTATTGTATAATTATAATTTACTATTGCAAATCCCGTAACATATCCTTTGGTTGGTGCTGTTGACGCTGATATTTCTATTGAGAAGAAATTCGCTATAAGATAATCGGGAGATATATTTATAAATTGTGATTTACCTGCTGGTATTGCTGTTGTTGTTGAAATTACATCAGGCATTGATTCGTCTGGAAATACGTTAAAGATGGGTAATACGGATATGCTCTCATTTGTATTATTATATAAATAAAAGCCGATATGTTCTACAGCAGGAATAGGTTGCAGAATATTTATTAAATGTATATCCTTTGTTCTATATGAATGCACCAGAGTATCTCTTAATTCAAATTCATTATTAGTGACCGTAAATAATTTTAATGTCGTCATTATTTCACCTTCTGGTTTGCCAGTGCAAATAATTTTTGATATTCTGGATTAGATGGATTATTTCCATATACATAATTTAGCGATTTTAGATA
This sequence comes from bacterium, assembly GCA_021809565.1. The sequence goes on from JAJZKG010000049.1 coordinate 736, forward strand.
TGCTACTTTATCATAAATATTTACTATACCTATACTGTTTTCATATATAGTAGCAGGTGGATTGTCTACTTTTACTTTTAATTCAATTCCATTTTTATATGGAAAAAGATTAGTATTCATTAAGGTTATACCTGTCACAGGTGAAAATGCTGGGTCTGCTACAGAAATTGGATAATCTATAATGGTTTCGGCTATAGGAATATATACATTTGCCACTAATCCTGCTGGTACATCGAACCCTGCTGGTGCTTGTCCGTATAAGATACCGAGAACATTAATTTCATGTAAATCTAAATTTCCTGTACTTATTTTTACATGAAAATTTGGAGTATCCATAATAATATTTGCGTATATAATTCCACCCGTTGGATAGTTTTTAGCTGTATTATAAAGAGTTTTATATTCCTTATTTCTGATAGGAATATTTTCCTCAAAATAAGGAAAAACATATTCCCAACCATCAAGCATTGAAAGTATATCTAACATAGACATACATAGAATAAAATAATATAAAGTGTTACTTTACTACCAAATAGCTTTTTTACCAGAAATCCTATTTAAGGTATGATATTGCACCGATAAATATTCATCTCTAAGTTTATTCATAGCCAGATGTTCTACATTGTTTTCAATTATTTCAGATAAATTGGCTAAATCTGTTAATGTCTGTGCATAATCACCATCTATAAGTATTTCTTTTCCATAGTAATCAAGCGTAGGATACCTTAATATATTATCTTCTGTTATAGACACAATTCCAGTAAAATTATTTCCTTCTATTCTTATAAAATAGCAAGGTGTGCCTGCCATCACATAATATGTTCTATATTTGGTATCTGTTTCTGGTATAACATCGTTCATATCAATATCGTGTTCATATATTTCCATAATGTTAAAAAATGCCTTTGTTTGAGTATATCTATTTCTTTCATAATCGAAAAACTCATCATATGTTCCCATAATTATATATTATAAACTAATACTTAAACTTAACTATAGCATTTTTTGCACAAAATCATTATCAACAGGAGTTCCTTCTGTAGCACATTTTAATACATATTCCTTAACAATTCTTTCTTTAGATGAATGTTCATCGGCAACTTCCCATAATTTTTCTATCATATCTTCTGCCGTTTCAAGTTCTTTTTTTAAGTTATCAATATCTTTATAATTTTCTATGAAAAATACCATACCTTCTTCAACAAAAGATGCTATATTTTCTATTGGTAATCCTGTATTATCAAACATATGATATATAAAATCACCAATCTCTTCTTTAGTTTTTTGGATATCAAGTGCCAGACCCTTTGTTCTTTTTATAACCTCTCCTGTTATTGAACCTTCGGCATTTTTATCCATTCTTTCATCAATATTATCTTTTTTTGACTTGCCATCTTCATTATCTTCTTCATCAAAAGAATTTAATATATTCTGTACTTCTGTTATATCTAAATCATATTGTTCAGCAATAGATTCAGCATCAATTCCCGATTCATATAATTCTTTAATACCATCAAGAATTTTTTTACCTACCATAAGCCATAATCCGATAACCTTATATAAATGCTTGTCATACTTATTTATGGATATAGAACATATGGATACATTTATAATAAAGTATTTAATTGACAAAGTAAATAGTGGAGATATGCCAAATGAAGAAGCAGATAAGTTTGCTTATAGAGTAGAGAAAGACCTAACAGAACACCTATTACATAGCAATTCTATATTTGGAATGTGAAAATTCAAATGACTAAAAAACGTTATGTGGGTTTAGATGAAGACGGAAAACTACATGCTACAGGTTTAGAAATGAAAAGAACGGACTGGACAAATTTAGCTCAAAATGTTCAGGAAACATTATTGAAAATGATACTTATAAATGAAGCAACAGAAGAACAGATAAATGAATATATGTCACATATAAAAAGACATATAAAAGAATTTCCTGTAGAAGATTTTATATTTGAAAAAATTATCGATTGCAGAAAAGAAGTAAAGGCACATACCAGAATAATAAAAGCTTGGGAATCTTTTGGCTATAAAGTGGAAGTAACAGAATATGAGGAAGATGGTCGTAAAAAGAAGAAATACCAATGTATAGCACCAAGAGGAGAGGTATTAATGGGTATTAGATGGATATATGATAATAAAGGCTCACCTATAGGAATACCAGAAAGTGACCCAACAATATTGTATAAAGATAAGATTGGCTATGATTGGTATATAAATAATCAGGTCATACCAATCGCAGAGAGGGTAACCAGAAGTGTATCCTACAGATTAGGAAGTAAACAGATAGATTTATTCGGTGAAGTAATATATGTTTAATGTTCTTCCTTAAATACTTCTGCCATTATTGACACACGTTCTTGATTTTTTGAATCTAAGTCCATCCACCATTTCATTAAATCTCGATGATAATAATTCCATTTTTCCCAGAGATGTTCTGCCATCTCTTTTGCCGTTATATTTCTTGTTGATATAATTTCGTCATTAAAATATAAACTGGAAGTTTGAGGTGAGAGATTTTTATCTTTAATATACCAAGCCATTTCAAATAACCTAATAAATTCATCTTTACTTGTATCAATCATCATACGCATAAATGTATTGATAGCATCCTGCATCTTAAATATATACATATGAAGATATTATCTTAACTAATATAAAACATTACTTTTTATTACCAAATTTCTTATTCAAATCCTAACCT
>JAJZKG010000050.1 GCA_021809565.1 bacterium
CAATCTAGAATCTATTATAGCCTTTCTCACATCTTTTCCGTCTTTTATTTTGAGTTCTACAAACTCATCTTCTTCTTTCATATTGTTCATGGTATCACGCATTAGTTAGTAATCTATCTTTCACTTCCTCCACATGAAAGAATAGTGAAGACCTTTTTTCAAGTTTTTTCATTTTCAGTACATATATTGAGCCAATTTTCAGCTCAGGCATCTTGGTACTCTGTGGAAATACAACATACTTCTTATCAGTATCGTCAAAAACAGTATAGACTTTGAAGCTATTATCTCCTTTAGCATACTTACTATGCTGTTTATGAATGTCTAATACCTTGAAAATATGTCCTATAATGTCTGATTTTGCTGTCCATACACTATTTTCTTTATATATTTTTTCAAGTTCGTTTTTATCCATGTTAATCACTTTTCATTATTTTTAAGTGAGTTAATCCATTTTTGCTTTGATTCTTCCTTCTTTCTCAGGTATTCTGTTCTTTCAGTTTCAGTCATTTTAGCCAACATCTCATCTTCTTTAATTTCATAATCAGCAACACATTTTGTTGGTAATAGTTCTCTTAATTCAAGAGGTAAATCAAACCATATTGAGGTTCTTTTATCCCTGTCCATACTACATCTACTTCTTGGGTCGCCTGAAATGAAGTACCTAAATTGTAGTGTACGTCCTTCATTATCCAAGCCAAAAGTCAGCAAGTTCATAGGACAAGCATTATAGTTACACTTTTCATCGTGCTTCTCAATTATCTTCCTAACTTCAAGGTTGCTAATAAGATGCAAACAACTTGAAAGCATCTCATTAATGCCCATTTCTTTCAATAACTTTTGTTTTTCAATCAGACTATATTGTCTATTCATCCTATGACCTCTTTTAAACGTTTTTCACCAAAAGGGTGAAGTGTAACTAATATATTACACTCAACACATCCATTATCCCTGCACTTCTCACCAAGAATAAACATATTCTTGACAACCAAACAACCGCATTTTAATTTATTCATTTTATCTACCAATTAATATTCCACGTCTTTGAACACCAAATATATTATCTGCAAATCCACGTTTAAAGCAAATCCATATAGCAAAAAATACTATAAACACAAAAATAAACGGGATAAAAGATTTATACAAAAACGATATAGTAACAGCATTATAACCTGTATGTAAGAAAATACTCGGTATAGTTGAACCGTATAACTCATCAATTATCTCAGCAATAATACCAAATATAAACGCACTACTTAACACAAGGTTTATGTCAGAAACACCACCATAAGCATATCCGTGAAATAAAGCAAATATGAATGCACTTGAAAAAGCAACCATTAATGTGAAGTGTAATTGGTCATCAAAAATAAATCGTGATGCTTTTTTGAAAAAGAAAAATAACATAGCAATAGCAAAAAGAACAACTGCAAGAAATATTTGATTTTCAGTTAAGAGAATAATACCAAAAACTAAGAACACCAAACTAACAGCAACACCTGATTTGAATATTTTCATTAATGTTGGTGATAAAGTACCTCTAAATGCAAGTTCTTCAAATATAGGAGCTAATAACACAGCAATAAATGATATTAAAAGTATATTGTTACCATATAATTCTGTAACTGATAATGGTATCAAACTATAAGTTTCAGGTATATTATTCATAATAATGAGTGCAGTTATCAATATTACAAAAATATATATCATATATTTCATATCTTTTAAAGAGATATTCCCAAAAAGTCTGTAATCAAAAACACCATTTTTCTTAAATACCCTTGTTAAAACTATTACACCAACAATAAATGCGTATAAAGCAAGATAAACAACAGCATACCCAGGGATATTATTAACGAAAACTATTTCATACGCAAAAAATAACGCTAATAATGATGTAAAAACTAATAATAAATCATCACGTTTAATTTTCATTCATCTCACCCTTAATCTCTTGAATAATACTTCTGTTGGCAGTACAATTATTGGGAGAATAATAACAATCTCAATAAAAGCTATACTAACCGATGTTAATGCAGTATAATTTAGAAATGAAAACATTATATACAAAGTTATAAATGAAGTAATTATATCTCTAATAAAACGAATAATACTCATAGAGTACTTGTGGTTTGCATAATCACACAGAGCAAGTAAAATAACAAATAATATTGTAGAATAAATGATATTTGAATTTATAATAGGGAATACAAAGAATGAGATAGTAAAAACTATTGCAAGATAAATAGCGACACTAACCAAATGCAAATAAATATAAAAAATAGAAGGTTTCATCTTTTTACCAGTATAAATCATTCAATATCAACCATTTCTTTAGGAAGCTCCCATAGTTCTACAACATCTTTTAGTTTTATCATCTTTTTTTCATGCCTTCTTGGTGATGCTATATATACAAAATCGTCATCACAATCAATTATTGTTGTAAATGTTGAGTATAAAATAGAAGTAAATGTCCCATCACGGAATTTATGACTAAAATACCTAATTCTGCATACTTTTCCTCTAAAACTATTTATAAAATCTTTATTTACCATGTTATCACACTTTTAATATTATTTTTTTCAGAATTAGAAACACTAGAGGAATAATACTTTCTTAAGAAATTATTGTTAATTATAAATCTAAATCTCACACCACGACCATTATTTTCCATTCTCTCTATCTTAATACCTTGACTTAAAAATTGCTTAGTATATTTTTGTAAAGTTATAGAAGTGTGATTAGTATTTCCAAATCCGTATAATTTATCGTTTGAAGTTGTATCATTTCTATATGCAGTATTTATTGCATTTGTCAATGTTTCCGTATAAAATGTAACAACTCTATTCTTTTCACTATCTGTTTCAACAAATACAGGTTTTGATAAATCAGTATCATTTACAGCTTCACATAGTACTTTAACTAAATAAGGGTAAAAATCATTTTCTATAAGTATATCTTGTGTTTTTATTTCATTTATAGCTGTATATTTTTCAGTAAATTTGCCTAATCCAATACCATTCATATAATTTAGTAATTCACCAATTGTATTGAACTCAGACATTCTTTGAATTGTACCCATGCCTGACATAATTTCTTTTGCTTTTGTAGGGTTTTCAACCATTTCTTCTGAAAGAAAACTATACACAA
>JAJZKG010000051.1 GCA_021809565.1 bacterium
TCCTAAAAGTGATTCTATGAAGTATCTATCTTCCGTAGATAGAGGAACATCATCGTAAAAGTTAAATTGTTTTATATTTACTGATTTTGTCATTTTTATCTTTTCTTTTTAAATGTATATGTGAAATCGCATGATGGATACTTATTACAACCTAGGAATTCTCCATAGTTTCCGTGCCTTGTAACCATTATACCATCCCGTCCATTCTTAACACATTCGGGACATTTATCTCCATCACGGACATCGTCTTCCTCTTTATCTTTTTTGTGAGTAATCTTTTTTAGAGTATCTACTTTTTGGAGTAGCTCCTCTTCGTTATACTCATCTTCAAGAGGAATATCATCTATGGGGATTTCTAATTCCTCTTCATAATCTTGATTGTCATCATAATCTATATCCTCAACTTTAGGCTTCTCCATAGGTGTAGTAGCTGGAGTAATAGTCGGGCTAACATTAGAAAACTCTTCGGGAGTGTAGATTCCAGATAGCTCTAACGGGAATCCTTTTCTAAGTGCCAGAGATTCTGCTACTTTAGAGAGCATTACTCTTGGTTTAGTTTTCCAAAGAGGATTGTTAGATGAATATTCAGATAGATAAGCAGTACCAGTTGCCACTGGATATCTTACTCCAGATAGTGAGAACTTATAAACTGTTACGTCGCATCTTAGATCTTCTTTATCATTAATCTCCTCTATGGTGAATACTGCACCATCTTGTCCAGCATAAAGTCCTGATCTTTCCGCTACTAATCTTAGACCGTCTATTGATACTTGGATATTTAATTGTCCGTTCATCTTTATAAACCAGATCTGATGAGCAAGAGGGTCTAGTCCAGTCTTATTGCAGTAATATAGGAATAGATTAAGTTCATCGTTAGTAGCATTTTTAGCTATTGTTCTTTTTATAAGGTCAATTTGGTCCTGATCTAGATTGTTATATTTTGTTACTTTTGTATCCATAATTTTTTATAGTAGATAAATTAAGATAATTTCTTCATTCTAGATCTATGTATCTTAGATCTAATTTTAACATATTTGATGAAGTTTTTGTTATATTGTTTGAGTTGTTTTTTGTTCATGATTTTTAATATCTGATAAAATAATCTTAGCGAGAGATGGTTCTCCTATTGATAATGGAAACCCATCTAATGAAGTAGCAATTCCACTAATCATATTGTATGACCAACCTAGTTGCCAATGGAGTCTATCGCCCGTAATAAAATATTGTTGGAATATCATATGCAGTTCGTCTATAGTATAGACTATCATTTCTCCTTTTCCTTTATCATCTATAGTCTGAACAATGCGATATTTACCATGTGACTCTTTTACAAATTCTTCAAACCTAGATTTGTCCATTTCTGCAATTTTCATATTGGTTTAGTGAATAAAATAAGGATTGAGAATACTAGGAATAGGATTAGTGCTACTTCTATGATGGTTACCAGTACCATTAAGATGAGATCATAGTTCCATTCGTGGTTAGATATGCGTGAGGGTATAATCCTAATCCAGTCATTTATTGTTATTGTTTTTGTTATTTTTTTATCTTTCATAACTTTAAATATAAAATATTACTTATTAATATCATTAGCTCTAGTGATATGTCTGTACTTCTTTTTTTGGTCATGTAGTATTTCTAGCTGGTTCAGTGTATGGGTTTTTATAAGGTCAGATGAGATATAGTTGATTGTCTCATTAATAGAATATCCGTGCTGGATAGCGTATTTATTTAAATCTAATCTTTGTTGTAAAGATAGTGGAAGAAGCACTTTTTTATAATCTTCATTGGTGTACCATTCTATTATACTTTCCCTCCAAGATAATTCTTTTTCGATATATTCCTCTGGAATTTTAAGAGAAGTTGGAAGGTTAGCTATTACTAATTCAGCATGAGTGAAGGTAACCGGGATATTGAGATAGCATTTAAATTTAATTTGTCCGTGCCATGTTAATATTCTATCTAATGTATCAGGATTTGTTTTTTTTGTTTTCATAATCTTTTCATAAAATAAATTAAACTAAAATTCCTAATTCAGTAAGTTCTTCCTCAGATGCCCATAAGCATCGTTTACAAATATGTGCTAGAGGAATCTCGGCAGGCTTATTGTCGTAATTATTACCCCATTCAGGTGCTGGATAATTATAATACGTCATTCCACATATCTCACACTTCCTCATATCCTTAATATCATCGAGTGTAAACATACCTATTTTTTCCTTTCCATAATGATCTATTATATTTAATTTAACCGTGGTTATTTTGCTCATTCTCATAATCTTTCTCCTTTTAAAAATGTAATAAATGTGCTATCTGGATTGGTAATGCTACTGCTTCTATGAGCATCACTATCACCATTATTGAAACCATTAAATCTTTTATTTTCTCTTGCATAATATCTACCTTGTCTAAAATAAAATAAAATATTCCCTTTCTCTTTAGTGATAGTGAGAATTTATAAGATCTCTATCTTACTTAGTCATCTAATATTGTTGCTGTTTGCCGGAGCTTTGGACTCCTCTGTATCAGCATCTCTTATTCCCGAAGGATTGGAGATTTATGTATAATATTAAAATGAGCTTACTAACATACTAACACACATACATAAATATGTCAAGTATTAGGGTTTCTATGGTATTAATTTTTGGCTCTGTAGTCTTATTTATCTAATCTAGACAATGCTTAGTACATTGACTTTGTCCCATTACTTTTGATAGTATTCAAGGACTAAACTCACCTGTCGGGGCTATGCCATTGGCAGGTTTTTAATAAATCTGCATCATAGATGGCAAGAAATTAAAAAAGGTGTTATCATATAATAGATGATGGCAGATTAAAGTCTAATATCTATTAATCTATTATTACTCTAAAACCCTGCCATCATAAATAATTCTCCTTTATAGACGATTGTAATAGATCGTCTATTTTTTTATCTTCTTGATATTCTATTTTTTAAAGATGTATATAATAAGGTATGTGGATAACTTGTGGATAACTCAATTTGATGTCTTATAGTTTGTTGGATATTGGAGTATTATATATAATAAGGTGTAGGAATATGATACAATAAATGTTAGAGGTTTAAAAAGGGTTGAATTGC
>JAJZKG010000005.1 GCA_021809565.1 bacterium
AAAGTGCACAAGATATGGCAAAATACAAGAAAGAGCTATTTAAAGAGATATTTAGTACTATAGCAAATTATGAGACCACAACAACATAATCACAACCTAGAGTGCAAAAATTCAATTGGTCAAGACGATATATGTTGTTATACTATATAATAATACACAAGATAATTTTTCTAAATAAAGAACTATATTATTATAGAACTATGATGTTTGTACCAATATATTAAGTTTAAAAATAGTGATAAAAAATCTTTTTTCTAATATAATAATATCATGAGCAGGTATAAAATAGTTTCATGGAATGTAAATGGGTTTAGAGCTATTCTAAAAAAGGGAATTGATAAATTTATAGATGAAGAGAAACCTGATATATTGGGTTTACAAGAAATAAAAGTAGAAGAGAGCCAACTTAAAGATTTACCAGAGTGTTTTACCAAGTATCATGCAATATATAACTCCGCAGAGAGAAAAGGATATAGTGGGGTTGCAACATTCTCAAACATAGAACCAAAAAATTTTAAACTAGGTATTAGCATAGATAAATTTGATGTTGAAGGAAGAGTTATTGAAACCATATATGATAAATTTAGACTTTTTAATATATATTTTCCAAATGGAAAAAAAGATTCTATAAGGTTGGATTATAAAATGAAATTTTTTAAAGAATTGATGATATATCTAAAAACTCTTATAGATAGTGGAGAGAAAATAGTGGTTATGGGAGATTTTAATATTGCACATAAATCAATAGATTTAAAAAGACCAGAAGCAAATAGTAATATCTCAGGATTTTTACCAGAAGAGAGGAAAGTTATGGATGACTTTATAAAGCTTGGATTTATAGATTCATTCAGGCATTTTAATAAAGAACCTGATAACTATACATGGTGGGATCCTATCTCACGAGCACGGGAGAGGAATGTAGGGTGGAGAATTGATTATATAATGATAAGTAAAAATTTAGAAAAGAATTTAATAAATAGTACCATATATGATCAAGTACACGGATCTGACCATTGTCCAGTTGGTTGTATTCTAAAATTCTAAGATCTATAATTAAAGCTGATGGAGGATAATACAAATAATAATATAGAAACCCCTAATCTTCAGAGTACGAATACAGATAACACTGGTGGTATTAAAAGATGGCAAGTTAACACAATAATCATACTAGGATTACTTCTTCTTATTACTTTGGGTTTAATATTCTATGTAATTGCTTTTAAAAAATCTCCAAGTAATAACTTAGTATCCTTAAAAACTACAAGTACAACAAAAAAGGTGAACAATCCATATAAAGATTGGTTAACATATACAAACCCTACTTATGGATATTCTTTTAAATATCCTCCAAGTTGGATAATTAGTTCAAATACACAAAATAATACTGATGTTATCACAGCAACATCCCCTAATGGATATAAATTTGAGTGGAGTGAAGTAACTGGACCATTTGGAGCAGGGAGTACTCTAATTGTAGCTGACAGTTCAATTATAAATATCCACAATACTAACTACTATAAATATTACATTAATCCTTCAACCTCTGGTTGCGGTATTCAAATGCCTGTCTCTTACTTTATTGTTCCTAATACTTGTCTTACATCTTTTTCTGAGATTGATATAGGCACTACTCCTCCTACTTCAGCTATAGATAAAAGCGGAACAGCCATTAATACTACTGGAGTACCATTCATAAATATCAACAACAATGATATTTTTATCAAACTCATTCTTCCTAAAACCTTACCTATAAGTGATGCTTCTCATTCTTCTTTGTCTTCATTTGAAATAGTGAATAATAACCTAAATTTGATATTAAAATCTATAAAGTTTTAGGTCTGTTAATACCAGTTCCACACCCCTTATTAACACTCAAAATAGCATAAACAGTATAAATATTATATAATCTCTGTATGAATTTTGCAGTATTAATAACAACTTCAGGACATGAGGATATAGAGAAAGCTACTAGATCTTTTTTAGCATATGATATTCCTGTATACATAGTAACTCCAAACAGTGGTTTAAAATTCAAAGATAGAAAAATAAATATCATACAAGATAAAGGTAAGGGAAAACCTCAAGCCTTAAATTTAGCTTTCAAAAATATAAAAGAAGAAATCATACTATTAACTGATGGAGATGTATATACATCTAAAAACGCATTAAAGGGGATCATGAAACTTTTTGATAGCAAAACTGGTCTTGTAACAGGAAAGGTTGTACCTTTAAATAAGAAAAATACTATGTTAGGTTTCTGGTCTCATTTTCTTGTTTTTGCTGCAAATAGTATGCGCGAGGAAAAAAACAAAAAAGGAGAATATTTTGAAGGTACAGGATATCTAATGGCTGTAAGAAAATCATTGATAGGAAAAATACCTTCAGATATTTTTTCAGAAGATGGATATATTTCATATAAAGTATATACCAAAGGATATAAAATAAGGTATACTAATAAAGCAAAAGTATATGTAAAGTATCCAACTACAATTAGCGATTGGCTACTTCAAAAACGTAGATCGGCTGGAGGATATACACAAAAATATATAGTAGTTAAAACAAGGAGTTTCAAAAAAGAGGCTATGGGTGGTATTAAATTATTTTTTAAATACCCAAAAAATATAAAAGAATATTTTTATCTGATATGTCTTTTTTTAATGAGAATATATCTTTGGATAATTATTATTGTAGATATTAGATTGAGAAAATTAAAATTTAAAGATATTTGGGTTAGAGTAGAGAGTACAAAATGACATGGAAAATAAAGATAATATAAAAAAAATAAAAGACCTGATCAAAAAATCAGGAAAGATATTAATATTGATGTCTCAACCTGATGGAGACAGTGTAGGATCTGGTATAGTCCTAAGAAGATATCTAGAAAGCCTATACAAGGTGGCCGATTTATATTCAAACAAAAGAATAGATGAAAGATTCAATTTTTTAAGTTTCATTGATGAGATAAAATCTGCAAACATAGTAAAATTAGATTTATCAGGGTATGATCTTATAATGACAGTAGATACTGGAAATCTTTCTCAGGTATATAGTGCAGAGAAATATCCTGAATTTCACTTTCCACCAAATATACCAATCATAGCCATAGATCATCATGCATCAAACCAGCAATATGCAAAATATAGCATTTATGATGAGGGTGCCTCATCAACAGGAGAGCTTTTGTATGAATTTTTAAAAAGTGAAAATTATATTCCCTCAATTGAAGAAGCTGAACTTTTATATTATGCAATAGCTTCAGACACAGGTTTTTTCAGATGGCAAATAACCCCAAAAACCCTGAGATACGCATCTGATCTTTTAGAAATTGGAGTTGATTTTCAAAAACTAATGGATCAATACTTTGATAATACTACTGAAAAACATGTTCCATATCTACTTGAGTTTATAAAGAAGACAGTGTTCCACAAAAGACCAAAATATATACTCCTCTATATAAGTAAATCCATGATGAGAAGGTTAAAAATAAATAATGAAGATTTAAAACAGGTTCGAGATATGTATAGAAACAATTTCCAAACAACATTCAAAGATTATTCAATATTTATTATTGCTAGTGAACAACGAGATTTCACTATATTATCTATTAGAGGTAATCCCTATACTAATAAACTAGATTTATTCAGGTTAAGAGAATTTGGAGATTTTAATGGAGGAGGGCATAAAAATGCTTGTAGTTTTCTAACCCATCAAGATAAGAGAGATATAATAAAAACACTGAATAAAGGAATTAATGCTTTAAAAGGAAAATAATTGTTTTTACTTTTTTATAATATTTTTAAAAAATCTTTTTAGATATTCTATTCTTAAGTTGGAAATATATCTGTCTCCATTTTTCTTAAAGAAGTACTGGTTACCTTTATTATATTACCTTCTGTATCACGAGTATATTTAATAGTTGTGGTAGATCCATCCGAGGATATTCTAATTTCCATAGTAACTCTACCATTTTTATCATATCTATGCTCAATACTATCCCCGTCAATTGGTTTGAAAATTTTTGATTTGATTCTTCCTTTACTATCATAAATAGACTCTGTGGCACCTATTCCAGAATAATAATCTGTTATTTTAGAAAGAACGCCCTCTTCTGTTCTGTGATATTCTCTAGAGTGCGTTTTCCCATCAGGAAACATGACCATCTCTCTCGATATAATACCGGTTTCTATAAACTCTTTTTTAACAAGGATACCTGCAGTTACAGTAGTATCTATAGTATTATCTTGATTCGATTGTATTGATTCAATACTCATTTTAATTTATATAAACTATTGTTTTACATAGGTGTTTTAATTCTATTTACACATACTCCTTTATCATTATATATGTATTCTGTGAGTGTTCTATGACCCTTATTATCAGTATATATAGCACCTATAGGAGATCCATTTTCATCATATATATATTTATACTGTCTACCATTTACATAGTTAACCTTAGCTATTAATCTTCCGTGCTTATTACGTATATACTCAGACACAGTCTGCCTTCCATCAGTAGAAACAGATACTTCATTTATAAGGTTACCAAACATATCAAAATGATACTCTCTCCTTTCTCCATCTGGCATGACATATGTCCTTTGGACAACCCTACCAAATTCATCATATGAACATTCATATCGACCCAAACCTGTAGGAAAAGAAACTATTTCTTCAGTTGTTGAATGTTTTTCCATTTCCATCCAATAATTATACCATAACCTATATAGTTCACCAAATGACTTTAATTTATGAGGAATTTAAGAATAACTAGAATCTATTTTATCAATAAGCATTTCTAATACAGTGCTTTTTATACTAAACTCTGATTCAACGTGTTGTATATTAATTTTTATCACAACAACGTAAGTAGTAAGAGAAGTTTCATCTATATAAATATCAAAGTTTTTTACTTCAAACCCGTGATCTGTTTTAGTTTTTTCTATTATATCTTTAATTATATCTCTGGCTTTTTTAAAAGATAATTCTTTTTTTATTTCATATTTAATCTGTACATTTAGATATTTTATATCATCCAATTTTAAAATAGATGCCTGTATTAAAATACTATTTGGAATTTTAAAAGGAATTCCATCTTCTCCTATAAAATTGGTATAAAAGAATCCTGTGCTATCTACCATGCCTACATAACCTGGCAAGACTAAATCTTTAGAGAAAAATTTATTAGGGTATGCAGGAAGTAGAAAACTAAACTGCCATGTAGTTATCTTTATTTTATCCCCTGGATCAAATTGTCTAAATAATAATATGATAATACCCCCAAAAAGATTTGATAACATAGACTGTGAAGCAACAGCTAAAATAACGCCTAAAAAGGCACCTCCAACAAGTATATTTGTAATATTTATATTCAAAATATCAAGTACAATAATTATTAAAACAAGGTATGAGACTATAAGAAAAATGAAACTGAGTATATTTGCCTGTTTTCTTTTTGAATATTTTTCTATAGATTTAATAATTTTTTTATCTATAAAATTAATCATGAAATATCCAATTAAAAAAACAACTGACGCTAGAACGATATCATGCAATGTAGCAGGAAATTTTAAATATAATAGTAATCTAGAAAAAGATAACATAACTACAATAATTACTAATATAAATAGGAAGAATGAACTTATGACTTTTTTATTTCTTGAGATTTTCATAATGTTTTAAATATATAATAACTATTATCTCTTGCTGTAAATTTATGAAGAATTTTTAACTTCAGAATTTTTACATATTCTTCAATTTCACTTTCTTTAATATAACATACATATCTTTGTGTTTCTTTGTTCCATGATACTAAATAGTTATCATTTCCTATATTTCTAAATTTAGAATTATTTTTTTGAAAATGCCACAAAGACATTACTATTATAGCATTTTTATTCAGTATTGTCTGTATATCACTAAGTACTTGAATTCTCAGTTTTGAGGATGGGATATGGTGAAGAACAGCAATGAGTATTGCAACATCAAATTTTCTGTTTATTTTATCCTTCCAATCTTTTTTTGTTATATCAATATTTAGATATTTATATAAAGGATTGTGTGCTTCCGCCTTTTTAAGTAAAGATTTGGAAAAATCGATTCCAAGGTATTGATCCTTATCAAACAATTTAGAGAATCTCCCATTACCACAACCTATATCTAAGACATAATCAGTATTCTTCACATATTTTAAAACTTCATCAAATTCACTCCAAATATTTTTACGAGACTTATTAAACGATTCAGCATAGTCCTCGTAAAAGTTTTTATTAATTTCAATAAGTCTCTGTTCATCCATGAGGTGCACCTTCTATATATGCTATAATTATACATCAGTGACAAAATATTTATTAGATATTAATATGAAACAACCTTTACCTGTAAAACCTTTAAATTTCTCTAATCAGAATATAATAGAAACCCTAATTGATAATCCTTCCCAAGACATAAAAACACTTATTAGAGAAAATAACTTATCCCAAAGCAAAGTAATAACTCTATACAAAAAATTGTGTAAAGATAGGAATATTACAGAAGACTACTCCCTAATACAAAAAATTCAAATGAAACCTATACGAACTATATCTGGAGTAGTTCCTATAACAGTACTAACAAAACCCTTCCCTTGCCCAGGTAAATGTATTTTTTGTCCAGATGATGTAATGATGCCTAAAAGTTACCTTTCCAAAGAACCAGGAGCTCAAAGAGCTTTGATGAACAAATTTGATCCTTATCTTCAGGTTAAAAATAGAATGCAGGCCCTACAAAACATTGGTCATAAAACTGAAAAAATAGAACTTTTAGTTTTAGGTGGTACATGGTCTGTATATAAAAGACAATACCAGGAATGGTTTATAAAAAGATGTTTAGATGCAATGAATGAATTTAAATATAAATATAGTAAATTAAAATATACAAAAAATGTAGTCAATTTTAACACTTTCCAGAATGAAGTAGATCCACCTTCCAATTGGAATATAAATATGCTTAAAGAGGCACAAAAACTTAATCAAAATGGAAAATATAGATGTATAGGCATAACACTAGAAACAAGGCCTGATAGAATAAGTAATCTTGAGGCAAAACATTTAAGGGGACTAGGTGCTACAAAAATACAACTTGGTATACAAAGTACAAATGATAAAATATTAGAAATTAATAAACGTGGAGAAACATCAAAAGATCAAAGGAATGCCATTGATATATTGCGTAGTTTTGGATTCAAAATACAAATTCACTGGATGCCAAATTTATATGGATCAACTCCAGAGATAGATAAATTAGATATTGAGACTATATATAAAGATATGTCATATATGCCAGATGAAATAAAAATATATCCTTGCTCAATAATTGAGACAGCAGAATTATATGATTATTGGAAAGCAAAAAAATATTCCCCATACTCTGAAGAAGAACTAATAGATATATTAATTCATGCAAAATCACAAGTTAAAAAATATTCTAGAATAAATAGGGTCATTAGAGATATACCTTCAACATATATAATAGACGGTAATAAGAAAACAAATCTACGACAACTAGTACAGATAAAAATGAAAGAGAGAGGACTTAATTGTGAATGTATACGTTGCCGAGAAATAAAGGACAACAGTATAGGAGATATTACATATGATATATATGAATATGAAACAACAAAAACTTTTGAAAAATTCTTATCATATAATACAAATAATAAATCACCAAATACCGGTCTTCTTGAGTCTAAACTCTTGGGATTTTTAAGATTATCTATTCCAAAAGATAAAAATCATTATCTAGATGAACTAAAAAATAGTGCCTTGATACGAGAAGTACATGTATATGGTCAAGCTTTAGGAATTCATGATATATCTAACCAAGACTCAGAAAAATCAGCCCAACATTTAGGAATTGGAACTCAGTTACTTTTGAAAGCTGAAGAGATAGCTAGAAATAATGGATTCTCTAGGATATCAGTTATATCAGGAATTGGGACAAGAGAGTATTATAAGAAACGTGGATTCACTATACAGGATTTATATCAAACAAAAATATTATTTTAATCTATTCCTCATTATAAAAGTATAATAATGTGGAGGAACTGAAGGACATATATTGCAAATAAATAAAAACTATGTTTGAAGATAATATTTTTACAGTTAGTCAAATCAATAAATTTGTATCCAAACATTTAAGAGAAAATTTCAGTGGTGTTTTCATCCAAGGAGAGATTGCAGAATTAACCATCACAAAAGAGAATTGGATATTTATAACACTTAAAGATGAAACATCTTCAATAAGGTGTGTGGATTTTGGGAAGAAGATCTTAAAATATAGAGATTCTCTGAAAGAAGGAAGTGAGATTATAGTTAAAGGTACATTATCCCTATTTGAAAAAAGAGCAACATTTCAACTTATATTGGAAGATATAAAAATAGTAGGAGATGGAGATATATATAAGAAGATAGAAGAGCTAAAAGTCAAACTTTTAAATAAAGGGTACTTTAAAAATGAGAGAAAAAAACAACCACCTAGATTTCCACTAGAAATAGGAGTCGTAACATCTTTAGATAAACATTCAATGGCATACAAAGATTTTTTAAATACATATCAAAAAAGATTTCCTATAACAAGAATTTCACTATATGATTCTAAAGTACAGGGAGAAAATGCTGAAGAACAAATCATTAAAGGGATTAAGTATTTTGAAAAGATGAAAGAAATAGAAGTAATAATAATAACAAGAGGAGGAGGGTCAATCGAAGATCTAATACCATTTAATTCTGAACAGTTGGCAGATACTATATATAATTCCAAAAAGGTTATTGTATCTGCAGTAGGCCATGAAGGTAATGTATCAATTTCTGATCTAGTTGCTGACATACATGCTATAACTCCTACAGATGCAGCAAATATTCTTGCACCCTCCAAATACGAATTGAAATCATATTTAAAAAAATGTATATCTGCAGAGATAATAAAGTCTAATTCACAAATCACTAGTCAATATACACTTATAGAGAACTTGATATTGCGTTCAAAAAGTAACATAGAATATTCAATTAATGAAAAAATACAATACCTCAAAGAATCTTCTTATTTTCTAAAAGATAGAATAAATTTTTTATATGATATGAGAATAGATATGAAAAATAAAATGAAAATACAATTTCTAAAGGTAAAGAATACGGTTGACAATAAGATCGATTTGATTAATAATAAAGTTACAATACTCAATTCTATAAATCCATTATATATCTTAGATAAAGGATATTCTATAGTATATAAGAATAATAAAATAATAAAATCTATCTCAAGTATTGATGTAGGAGATATAGTAAAAATCAAACTAGCACAAGGAGAACTTGAAAGTAATATTTTAGATAAGAAAGATGATGGGAAGCAAAACTAATAGCACTCAAAATATACATAATAAGAAATCTAAATCCAAGTCTGATGGAGTTAGTTTTTCTAAAAAATATGAGCGATTTGAAAGTATAATACAAGAACTTGAAAATGATGAATTAACTATTGAAGAACAAATAAAAAAAATAGAAGAAGGAACAAGGCTATATAAAGAATGTATTAAATATTTAAATAATACAAAGAATAAAATAACACTTATAAATAAGGAACTTGAAGAAGTGGATTTAGATTCAGATCTAAGTCAAGATTCAGATAATTAAACATATGGAATTAAAAGGTAAAATTTTAAAATCAACTTATATTAAATTCATAGCGGTACCAGTAGTATTTTTACTTTTAAGTGTAATATATACACTGTTTAAGACTGCAACAGTACCTTCGGTACAGTTCACACCATTTAATGGATTTAATCCAGCAGAAAGCTTATCTCAACCAAAAGCTGCAACTACAATATATGCAAGTAATAATGAAATTATTGGTAAAATATATGGACCAGAAATGAAAGCATACCAATATGTTTCTAATCCTTCGGCATATGCAGGGCATTCCATACTGTACCATCTTGAAAATATTCCTCCATACTCATCAGATCCTAATGTTCTATCCTTAGCTATGAAAGCAAAAAATGATTTTATGCAATTTTTATATAAAGGTGGGGCAATAACCAAGAGCGATATTACACTAGCAAATCAAAATACTAATACTCCATATTTCAGTATTCTACATACCCCATATTTTACAGAATATGTTATCCATAAACTATACCAAAACTATCAAAAATACTTACTTTTAGGTGGGTTACAAGTTTATACTACTGTAAATCCTACTTTAAATACATTAGCTCAGCAAATAGTAACAAGTGATTTTCAAAAATATGATGTACCCATAGGAGCTGATTCTGCAGCTATGGTAGCTGATAACCCAACAAACGGATATGTTCTTGCCATGATTGGAGGTCCAAATAATGGGGCATACCTTAATATGGCTGATGTACCAAGACAACAAGGATCTGCTATGAAGCCATTAATCTATGTTAAAGCATTTGAGATGGGATATTCCCCTCAGACAATGATTGATGATTCTCCTATATGTTATGGAAATTATTGTCCAACAGATTATGAAGGATACACAGTAGGATGGGTTTCTATAGATAGAGCAATCAATCAATCAATCAATATTCCTGCAATAAAAATGCTTGCAAGAATAGGATATCAGAATGGATTTAACACTCTTTTAAAAGAGGGGATACAACTGAATCCAAAAGTATATGTTGGACTACCATTAGTTCTTGGTGCTGCAGGGATACCTCTAGTAAGAATGGTAGGTGCATATAATGCCCTAAATAACGGAGGTTATTATGCACAATCAACTCCATTTATTAAAATTGTATATAACAACCAAACAATACTTAACAATACTAATCCTCCGAAAAATAGAATATTAAATGCTAACGCTGTAGCAGAGATGGATGCAGTGTTGGGGGATACAGCATTAAAGGCACCATTATATGGCTCTTATACTTACTACTACTCAGTCCAAGGTAGGCCATATGGATCTAAAGATGGTACATCAAATGGACCTAGAGATATAACAGATTATATGTTTATACCTCAAATTACTGTTGGGGTATGGGCAGGAAATATAAATGACTCTTTGATGTCCCAAAATGCAGTAGGTGCATTTCAAACAGGCCCAATTGCACATCAGTTCATTATGGATTATATTAAAAATAACAATTTACCAATTGTGAATTTTCCTACACCAACATATCCAACACTTAATTCTACAACAGCAACTATTCCTTAAGTCTAAACTATAGTTAAGTTTTTATTATATAGAAATAAGCCCCACTAGAAATTTTTGCCAGTTTATAATACCTATTAATAAAATCTGTTAATTTAGAGAATCCATAACTATCATTATAATAGAGTATAAGATATGGCTTGTTTTTTTGTATTTCAGACATAACAATATTCTGTCTTTCTTTTCCTATTATTTGAAAATCCACAACATATTTTTCTGCAGGAATAGATTGTGTCATATAGTAATCCCAAGGGAAATTACCCATTATAAATATCCTCTTACCTTTAACATTTAGTGAATTTAGAGTATTTGCAATCTGATACACTATATTAGCATTCTGTTCAGTTTTCTCAAATATAACATTGGTATTGTATATGAATATAGAATTATATTGAGCACTTGTCTCTCTACCTATCATATATGCATATGAATTTGGATAATAATCATATTTAAATTGAAGTTGTTGAAAAATTTGCCATGATAATTCTGATTTAAAGAAATATAACTCTCCAAGATATATGGATACACTAATAATAAATACAATAAGTATTTTTTTATACCACTGATCTTTATATATCCTATATATATAATATGCAAGTAAAATACAAAGTGGTAATGCTATTTGAAGGAGGTAATGAAAATATGGTCTTCCTGAAAGATATACACTATATAAATCAACAATCACCCATAAATATATAAAAAGACTTATGTCATTTGACATGGATTCTTTAATTTTTCTTTTTCTATAGAATACAAAAGATATAAATAAAATTATAAATAGAAGTACCGTCTGGAAATCAACTATTGATAACCCCAAAAAAGGTTTTGCTTTTGCAACATAACCTAAATTATATAGAAATATCGCATATATTGCGTTTGATAGATTATGTATAAAGAATTCATAAATTAAGAAAATTACCAGTGGAGTAAATAAACCCAAAGTGTAAAAGAAGGATGATTTGAAATATTTTTTAAAATCAAAGATAAAAAAGAAATATACTATAACGGCAAATGCATCAAATATAACTGATACCTTAAACATGACTCCAAGTCCTATAATAAGTCCTGCTATGTATAATTTTAGAAAACTTATATCAGGAACATTCTTGAGAATAATATATATAGATAGTACAGAAAAAAACATATAATAATTTTCTGCATTAGCTAACGTACCTTCTAGAAAAACACTCCCCACAAGCAAAGCAAAGAGTATTGAAGATATGACTGCTACTTTATTACCAAATTTTAGTTGAGCTATTTTAAAAATAAAATATTGAGTAAGTAATGCTAGGATTAAAGACACTGATTGATAAACAAAAGTTAAAGATAATGGAATATGCTCATATAGAGCATATAGGTAATAGATAAATGGAGTTTTATTATCAAACACAGTACCATACAAAACCGCACCATGATTTAAAGCTACACCTATTGCTGAATACATACCTGTATCTTCATACCAGTGGGGTTCATAAAACGCAGGTAACCTCAAAAATATTGTCAATAAAAACGGAAATATTTTAAGATATCTATTCATAACTAACTAATTATAAAGGATAATACAATTACTGAATGTTATATGATTCTTAAACAAAATGGAAGGGAGCCCCAACTCGGCTCCCTCTTACTCCAAATATCTCTGCCATTCTCCGTAATTTCATATCCTTCATTTTCATATACATAGTTTTGTATAGATAAAATTAGTTTTCAGTTAATTGATATAATTCTTTTCAACGCGTTGTTAGTTTTTTTATATCTTTCACTATCATTAAGATACTATTAAAATATGAATATATCATTAATCAATATATTGCCTATATAGTACCGGCATTTTTGATATATGTACTTATTATGATAGAATAAATTGTTGTATAGTATTTAATTATGGATGTTGAAAATGTTATTATTTTAGGATCTGGACCTGCAGGGTTAACTGCAGGAATCTATGCATCCCGATCTGATTTAAATCCACTGTTAATATCTGGAAGTATCCCAGGAGGTCAACTTACAATAACATCATTAGTTGAAAATTACCCAGGTTTTGAAAATGGCATATTAGGACCAGAACTTATGTTAAATATGCAAAAACAGGCTAAGAATACTGGTGTTAGATTTGAAGAGGGTGTAGCTACAAAAGTTGATTTTTCAAAATCTCCTTTTACTGTTTGGACTGAAGATAAAGAATTTAAAACAAAAACTGTAATTATTTCTACTGGAGCATCTGTAAAGTGGTTAGGCCTTGATGGAGAGACAAGATTAATGGGAAAAGGAGTATCCGGATGTGCAACTTGTGATGGACCATTTTTTAAAGATAAAGATATAGTTGTAGTCGGAGGAGGGGATAGTGCAATGGAAGAAGCTTTATTCCTAACAAAATTTGTAAAAAAAATATATCTTGTACACAGAAGAGATGAATTTAGAGCATCTAAAATTATGCAAGATAGAGTTCTAAAAGATCCCAAAATAGAAATATTATTTAACTCTGAACTTAAAGATATTTATGGAAAAAATATTGTAGAAGGAGTAAAGATCTTGAATAATAAAACTAACACTACTTCTGATATTAAAATACAAGGTGTGTTTATAGCCATAGGGCACACACCAAATACAGAAATATTTAAAGATTTTCTTAATATAGATAATAATGGATATATAAAAGTCCATGATTTTACCAAAACCAATATTGATGGAGTTTTTGCAGCAGGAGATGTATCAGACCCTAAATATAAACAAGCAATTTCATCAGCAGGCATAGGATGTATAGCAGCAATTGATGCTATGCACTTTATAGAAGATAACTAATAAAATATAACTTTCCAAGAAGACTATAAACACTATATATTTCTATAATAAATAATTTTTATATTTATTATTCCATAATATTATATAAAACATAGTTGAATTTCATCTTATAATAATATATAATTACCACTTATTGTTTTAAATAAATTATTAATTTGTTCTGTATATATAATAATAAATATATAGATTGGTACCTTATAGAAAATGATTATTGTAGGTATTATAAAAAATATAGTAAAAAAAATAATGTCTATTCCAGAATTAGATAAGAGCTATACACTGAATTATCAAAATAGCCAAGATTACTTATATTTACCTTTAATTCATTCTTCAAAAAGACATATTTACAAAGAACCAATAGAAAATTTAGCTGTAATTGTTGCTATAATATTAATTTTCTTGATATTATTATCTTTGTTTACAAATGTTTCTATATACATATACATATCCTCATTTATAGCCATAACTTATTTCATTTTTATGATTTTCAAAGTGATCGTAGTAGTACAATCTAAGACAATTGATTTTATAAATATATCTAATAAAGATATAAATTTAATCAATGACAGAGATTTACCATATTATTCAGTAATTATACCTTTATACAAAGAAAGTGAGGTTGTTAGCCAAATTAAAAAAGCTATGACTGATATTGATTATCCTAAAGACAAAATAGAATATGTAATAACACTAGAAGAATATGATGATGAAACTATAGCTGCTATAGATAGAGCTAATTTTCCATCTAATTTTAGAAAACTTATACTACCCAATGTAAATCCTAAAACTAAACCCAAAGCTTTAAATGTAGCACTAAAAGAATTAAAAGGAGAGTTTTTAGTAATCTATGATGCAGAAATTATCCCAGATAAAGATCAACTAAAAAAAGCATATTTAGCATTTTTAAAAAACCCAGATATTGCATGTTTCCAAACACGATTAGATCACTATAATGCAGATCAAAATATAATAACTGGCTTATTTAATAGTGAATTTTCATTCTACTACGATTTATTTCTACCTGGATTACAAAAATTTGACTATCCAATTCCTTTATCAGGTCATAGTACACATTTTAGAATATCTGCAATAAAAAGTATTGGAGGCTGGGATCCTTACAATGTGGCAGAAGATTGTGACATAGGAATTAGATTGAGAAGAAATGGTTATAGAACAAATATATTAGACTCTATAAGCAAAGAAGAGGCAACATCAGATATAAATAGTTGGATTAAACAAAGAACAAGATGGATGAAGGGTTTCATACAAACTAGTATAGTTAACTTAAGAGAACCCATTAGAACTAAAAATGAACTTGGAGGATGGAAAAATTTCATTGGATTTCTAATAACAGTTCCTGGAACAGTTATTGTTAATGCATTCAATTTCATTTATTGGATACTGCTTTTAATATGGATTATGACGTCGTCACCTCTTATCAAAGAGTCTTTTCCAGAACCAATACTCATTATCTCTCTCTCATCATTTATACTTGGAAACCTGATATTTACATACCTAAATTTAATAGGATCATATTCCAGAGATAGATTTTCAATTGTTAAATATATACTTTTATCACCAATTTATTGGATAGTCCTTTCTATAGCTACAATTAGAGCTATGTATCAAATTGTAATTAACCCTTATTCCTGGGAAAAAACTACTCATGGAAAACATATTATAAATGAGAACAAAGCTTTAATACCTATTGTAAATCTTGTCAATAAATGAATGTAGCATATAAAATAAAAGAACTAAGTTTAAAAAAAATAAACACTAAGAGATTTAGTATAAAGAAGACCATCTTCATATATTCATTCTTAATATCCTCTTTCTATACATACTTTTTAGTGAGGAGTAATTTGTTGGTTTTAACAAATTATTCAAATATACAATTAGAAAGTACTAAAATTTTCTTAGATAAAATAGCTACTGGATCAGTACAATTAGGATCTTATCATTTACTTTCTAATATAATATTCTCAATATTTTCTATAAATCAGTATTTATTAAATTCAGGAATTTCTTTAGCAATACCCAATATAATATTTTTTGCAATACTAAATGTTTATTTATATCTACTCATACAATATGTTACTAAAAATAAAATTGCTGGATTATTATCATCTTTAATAATAACGTTGAATCCTAATATATTATATTTTGTTGCCTCCGGATCACATTTTATAATTTATTTATTGCTATCTATTATGCTTTTCTATTATCTAATCGGATGGAATAATACTAATAAGAAAATGAAACTCTTTCTAATAAGTATATTAACAGGTGGATTAATTCTATTAAATATTATATCAACACTATATATAGTTATAATCCCATTATTCATTTACTTTGGAAAAAAATATAAGTATAAAGATATTAAAAAAATTGAAGCAACAATCATATTATTTTTATTTATTGCAATAATACCAATATTATATATATTAATCTATAACTACTATGTCTATCAAAATTTCATTGGCAATATTAACTATCATATAATAAATCTACCAAATATCTTAACAAATATTACTCATTTATCAGAAAATATAGTAACAATATATGGTTTGTTCTTTATTACACTTTCAATATTTTCTTATATATACTTTTTTTTAATGGTTAAAGGATTAAATAAAAATAATCTTAAAATTGTATTTATATTACCTTTAATTCCATTATTATTGTTAATATTTTCTATATTTTTACAAAATTCAAATAGAGAAGCAACTCTATTATTACTTCCATTTATTGCAATTCCACCATCACTACTTTTTACAATAATAATTCATGATAGTGTCAATCTAAAGAGACTATTTAAATATATGTTATTTATATTAGTAATTATATTTTCATTCCTAAATATAGAATACCAATCTTATTACTTAAATAATCATAATAAGATATATGCACATAATTATGGAAACTATTTCAAAATAACAGTAAATAAATTTAAAAAAAATTATGATAGTGGCTTCATACTTGCAAATATTAATGATGATTCCGAAATATTACACAACATAAATATAAATTATAAATTTCTAATAACAAAAAATGAAATTAGTAGTAATAAATATTTCAAAAATGAACCGTGGATATATGCTAATTATATTATAATCAATAAACAATATTCAAAATCACAATTATATGGGACATTTAATAATAATATCAATTACTATTATTCTAAAATTATAAATAACAAAGATTATGAGATTTTAAAATTTAATCAAAATAAAGTTAAGATATTCGCTTTAGAAAATAATATAAATATAACAAATATCCCAACATTGACACATAGACTATCTAATAATATATATTATAAGTCGAATTTAGTTACTGAAAATTCAATATTAAGTGAATTTTGGTCATATTATAAAATTAAATATTTAAACTATATAGGTAACATCTCTACTAAATCAAACATAACTTCTTCTAAATTTCAGTCATATGCTCTCTTGAATGCTTTATATATGAATCAACAGAACACATTTAATAATATTTTAAATTGGACATATGGAAATATGACTAAAACTGGAGATGCTTCAGCCCCACATTACAATCTTTTTGTAAGTTCATGGGGAAAACATGCTAACGGCAGTTATGGTGTTATAAATACGAAATCTTCTGTAAATGCAGATCAGAATATTGCATATGCATTAATATTAGCTGCATATAAGTGGAGACGAAGCTATTATATTGTAAAAGCAAAGGCAATTCTAAATAGTATATGGAACAATGAAACTGTAAAAGTAACTAATAAAAGATATGTAATTGCTGGAGATTGGGCCAAAAATAGTAATTCATACATTCTTAACCCTTCATATTTAGCTCCTTATCAATACAGGGTTTTTGCATTTGTTGATCCTTCACATGACTGGAACAATATTGTAAATACATCATACACTGTTATAAATAATTGCTCTATGCTAAATAACAACCATATCTACTTACCAGTCAATTATTGTATCATCAATAATGACGGAAGATTTAACAAATCTAATATCTCAACAAGGTTTGCTCTTGATGCTTACCAAGTATTATGGAATGCTGGACTAGACTATTATTTAAATAATAGTAAACAGGCATATAATTATCTTGAAAAAACAACATTCTTTATTAATCAATGGAATAAGAATCAAAAGATATTTTCTCAATACTCAATAAATGGAAAAGTTCTTGATTATCAAGAATCATTAGTTCTATATGCATCTTTAATACCATATTTTGGAATTCATAATAGTAAAATACAAGAACAGATATATACTAAAAAAATAATTTCCCAAACTAATTTTTATTCTACAAATATGGTCTATTTTACACATAATCTAGATAATGAAAATGCAATTTTGTCGCTATTATATTTTAAGACCAATAGGTTAATGCAAGCTGTAAGGACATTGAATGTTTTCATTAAATATAATATTAATGCAAGTTATAATATTTTTAATATTAACCATATTTGATATCATTAGTGATAATGTTTAATATATTGTTATGTTACTTTTTTACTTTGGGATAATTATATTTTCTATCCTTGCAGGAGTGATAGGAGCACTAGTAGGAATTGGGGGAGGAATAATAATAATCCCTATACTTATTCTAATATTTCATATAAATATTAAAATTGCTATTGGAGCAAGCATCATATCTGTAATAGCAACATCCTCATCTGCAGCATCAGTTTATCTAAAAGACAAAATAATAAATATCAAAGTTGGAATGTTACTTGAGATAGCAACAACCATAGGAGCTATAACTGGGGCAGAAATTATGGGTATACTAAATACTACTGTTCTACTTTATATATTTGCATTTGTTCTTCTTATATCAATACTTCCTCTTTTAAAAAATAGAGACCAAGAGGTTGATGAAAATGTTGAAAATGATAATATTGCAGATTATCTAAAATTATCATCTTCATATTATGATAAGAAACAAAATAAAAAAATATCTTACAACGTAACTAATATTCCTGGAGGTTTTGTAATAATGTATATAGCAGGTTTAATATCTGGACTTTTGGGAATAGGTAGTGGGGTATTCAAAGTACTGGCATTGGATGATGTAATGAAACTTCCAATGAAAGTATCCACAACAACTTCAAATATGATGATAGGTGTTACTGCGGCAGCTAGTGCATTTATATATCTTATAAATGGGTATATAAATCCATATATAGCTATACCAGTAATGATAGGGGTATTTATAGGATCATATTATGGAACTGAATTAATTGGTAAAACATCAAATGTATATTTAAAGAAAATATTTATATTGGTTATATTAGTTATAGCAATAGAGATGATTTTAAGAGCTATGCATGTATTATGAACAAATCTAGATCAAATGAAGCTAAAAATAAAGATATGGAAGTGATAATAGGTTATGTTTTACGAACTGGCGTTATTGTGAGCATATCTTTAGCATTAATTGACCTTATAATAATATTCACTAAAGGTAGTATAAATTACTACACTAGTTCTTACCAAAACACTTTCTCTTTTTTAAACTTAATATTTGGACACTTTTCATTTTTAACGTTGTTATTTATCCCTATTATAATCCTAATTATCACTCCAGTTACAAGAGTATTATTGTCTATTTTTCTATTTTTAAAAAATAAAGATTATATATTATCTATAACTACTTTAACTGTATTTATAATACTACTTATCTCCATTTTTATCGTTGCATAATGTTATAATAAAATATGTACGGTAAAATATTTATAATCATAGGTATATTTATAACTATAGTAGGTATAGCTCTTTATTTTACTGAAAAATATCATACATTTAATATTTGGAATGATATTCCTGGAAACTTTGTCTTTAAAAAAGGTAATTTTAGTTTTTACTTTCCGTTAACTTTTTCAATATTAGCATCTATAATATTAACAATAATAATATATATTGTATCCAGAATAGTAAAATGAGCAAAAACAAAAGGGAGTATGTTAAAGAGATAATAGAAAAATTAGATATCCTATATCCTAATGCCAAAATTTCTTTAAATTTTAAAAATCCATTTGAACTTTTAATAGCAACAATATTGTCTGCTCAATGTACAGATAAAAGAGTCAATATGGTTACAAAAGGTTTGTTTAAAAAATATAAAACACCAGTAGATTTTAAGAATGTAGATATAAATACACTTGAAAAAGAAATATATTCTACTGGATTTTATAAAAATAAAGCAAAAAATATAAAAAAATTAGCAACTATAATTGTTGATCAGTATGGCGGGAATGTACCAAACGATATAGATATATTAGTAAAATTACCTGGAATAGGTAGAAAAACTGCAAATGTGGTTTTAATGAATGCTTTTTCTTTTAATACTGGAGTAGTTGTAGATACACATATGATAAGATTATCAGGGAGATTAGGCTTAATCGGAAAGCATTTAATAAAGAGTAAAAATGCTAATAAAATAGAATTGGTTTTAAATAAAATTGTTGAAAAGTCTTCATATCTACATTTTTCTGATCTTATCATAGCACATGGGAGAGAGATATGTGTTGCTAAAAAACCCAAGTGTGATATGTGTATATTAAAAGATATTTGTCCAAAAATTGGAGTGAAAAAAATTTGATATTAATTTCTCCTTTTTTTAAAGTAGAAAAATCCAATAATTACAAATATAACAAAAACTATTGCAGTGTATTTTATTATTGATCCAAATCCATTATATATTGGAACATTATTAGAATTGGTAGATGCAGATATTGGACTATTTGATGCAAATGAAGGAGATAACTGTTGACTTGTTGCTATAAAAGTTCCTCCTCTCATAAATGTATATCCTGTAACTGTATTATTTTTATATTGTACATTTGTGAGTAAGAACCACCTGTTTCGTATTGAATCCCATATGTATATATATTCTGCACGTACATGAGTAACTTGTACCTGTATTTCCCTTGGTAATGTTAAATCTCTACTATTAAGTGGACCATCTGATCCAATTGAAATACTGAAAGATTCAACAACATAAGGAACTGCCTCTGGTAAAAAACTATTCCCTACTGGAGAAAGAGTTACATTTTCACTTACTGGAAATACATGGGAAGGAAATGACACTGTTACGTTTCCACTTTGTACAGCCCCACCTAATGTACCTACTGCAACAGTGTTCAATGGAATATTATTAGATGCCGCATATGTAGATAATGGTATTAGATACAGGAATAAAGATATAACCAAAGCTATACTTAAAAAATATTTCTTAATAATCATAATATTACTAATTATAATACATTTATAGACATATTTCATATTCTTTTTTATATTTAAAAATTATTAATATTACATTAAACAATTATTGTACAATTTATCTTTATCTGTTATATTAATCTTGCAAGGATAGGGCAAAAACCTAATAAATATATGATTAAATCAATACCTTTTAATAATAACAAAGACAATAATAGGCAAAGCCTTGTAATAGAAACACCTCCATATTTCATAGAATTTGTAAAGAAAACTGAAGAAGATGTGACATTGAAAGGAAGTGTAGTGTCTGATCAAGTAGTTGAGAGGATAGATCCTTTCTTTAATCATTCAACTTTAATCTCATACTCTAGATCGAAAAGACCACAGCCAGACATGAAAATATCTGAAGATAACAAAGAAGATTACTGTCTATTTGATCATCTAGATGATGTTGCTCACCCTATTATAGAATATGATGAATGGGGAGTTTATCAAGCCCCAAACCCTTTTGCATTTAACCCAGGATTCCATGATCTTATAGTTTCAAAAGATCATATAGATACAATTTCAAATATAGAAAGAAAACATGTATTTGGAATTATTTCTGCATTATCAAAGAGAGCCAAAGAAATTACTTTAAAAAATAATGTCAATCAGGTTGCGGCTGGAATAAATTTTGGTACTGATAAAGAAAAATACCCAGCAGGTGCCAGTCAACCTCATTTACATGCACAAATTGGAGCTGTATACAAAGAAAGTTTCTTTCCTTTATATGACAAATATGAAGATATAATAAATAAATTTCATAAGAAGGGTATAGACTATATAAATTTATATAATCAAGCTTTAAGATCTAGTGATCTAGTTATACATGAGACAGATAATTTTATAGTGTTTGCACCGTTTTCACCAAGATTTAAAGATGAGATACATATCCAAGCAAAAAATAGGGACATAGGAAATTTATCATCCTTAAATGAAGATTCCATTGAAGAGTTATCAAATATATTGTATAAAGTATTAAGAGCTCTTTCTTTAATGCAATTTAAAAATAAAGATGGAAATGATATTAACGCTGGAATTAGAAGCGTAAATGTTGATTTTTTAGGAAAAAGGACAGATAGTGAGACTAATGTTGGAATGTACATAATGATAATGCCTCGACAGTCTGACCTTGCATATTCAGAATTAATGGGTAGGTTTGTGATAGATAGATTTCCAGAAGATACAAAAAAGGCAATAGAAAATGAATTCTTTAATGAAAATTAGAAACAATATAAAATTATTATATACCTCTGCTGAAGTTTACCCTTATGCTGGAGTTGGAGGTCTTGGTCAAGTATCATATTTCCTTACAAAAGCATTAAAAAAAGAAGGTGTAGATGCAAGAATAATAATGCCTAAATATGGAAACATTGATGAAGAGAGATACCCACTCAAAATGTTATATGAAGGATTAAAAATTCCAACACAATCCTCAAGAGATATAATCTGTAATATTAAAGTTTATCAAGAAAGTGAAGAGGAACCCATTATATATTTCATAGAGAATAAGGAGTTCTATGAAACTAGATCAAACGTATATGGATATTCTGATGATCATGTTAGATTTCTTCTTTTATCATTATCAATAATAGAATTTTTGAAGATATCCACATGGACTCCAGATGTAATCAATTGTGCAGATTGGCATACGGGACATATCCCAAATCTGTTAAAAGTAAATTACAAGGACGACCCAAAACTATCAAAAATATCTACAGTCTTTAGTATACATAATATAGTGCACCAAGGATTATTTGATCATAAAAATACCAATGATCTAGATTTTGACAATGGAAGAGGGGAGATAGCAGATCTGTTTGATCCAGCATTACAAAAACAAAATTTTATGAGAAGAGCAATAATGTATGCAGACATAGTATCAACAGTCTCTGAGAAATATTCTAAAGAAATCTTAACCCCCGACTATTCAGAAGGACTAGAGCATCTTCTAAAAGAAGTTAGAACCAAATTAGTAGGTATATTGAATGGAATAGATTATACATATATGAACCCTGAAACAGATATAAATGTTGTAGAAAATTACGATTGGAGAAGCTCAATAAAAAGACATATTAATAAGATAGCGTTGCAAAAGGAATTTGACTTAGAAAAATCTAACGGCCCCATACTATCCATGGTTACAAGATTAGATGATCAAAAAGGATTGGATCTCGTAATAGAGATATTGGATCCACTTTTTTTGGAGTATAAAGATATACAATTTGTAATAATAGGAAGTGGAGATGGGAGATACATATCATACTTTCAGAAATTAGAAAAAAGATATCCAAAAAGAGTTGGGACTCATCTGATGGCTGATTTTATTTTACCTAAAAAGGTATTCTCTGGTGCCGATATGATACTAATACCTTCAAGGTTTGAACCATCTGGTATAACTCAAATGGAATCAATGAGATATGGTTGTATTCCAATCGCAAGAAACATAGGCGGATTATCAGATTCAATTACAGATTTTAATATGGAAAATATTTCTGGTAATGGATTTTTATTTGATAACTATAATCCATATTCCTTATATGGAACAATAGTAAGAGCAATTGACCAATATAATAATATAGGATTGTGGAGAAAAATAGTAGAATCAGCTATGAAAACAGATTTCTCTTGGGAAAATTCCGCAAGAAAATATATTGATATATATATAAGAGCAATGAATATGACTAATGGACCAATAGATAAACTAGGAATGAACTATCAAATATTCTAATTATGAACTGGACTAACCTGATATTCATTTATCAACCACCTACACAAAAAGATGAAATTTTAAAGAAGGTTATTGAAGAAAGCTATATACCTTTGTTTAATGTTTTAAAAAATAATAAGAATGCAAGGATTAATCTTGCGATAAACGCAGGTCTAACAGAGACTCTAAATAAATTAGGATATACTAATCTTATTAACACAATATCGGATTTATCGTTAAAAGGACAAATAGAATTTGTAGACACACCCTCGTATCAAGCTTTTCTTCCAATGTTATCTCAAGGTGAGATAAAAAGACAGATACTTATAAATAAGAAGATCAATCAGATGTATTTTAAAAATTATGATCCTTTGGGTTTTCTTCCTACAGCAATGGCATATGATGAAAAATCATTTGATGTTATAAAAAATCTTGGTTATAGGTATGTATTACTCGATGAAACGGCCATATTAGGACCCATAGATCACCAGAGTATATATCAGCATAATGGGTTAGATATTTTTATAAGAGACAGAGCTTCCAGCTTCTATATTCTTACTGCACAAATGGAAAAAAAAGAAGATTTGATATCTTCATTGCAAAGTAAAATCAAAGGATCTGAATTCTTATATACAGGAGAAGATGGAGAGACTTTTGGACATCAAAGAATTGGATATGTAAAAATGTTTGAATATCTATATGATCAAAAATCTATAAATTATATTTTGTTTAAAGATATCATACTTAAGATTAAAAAAAGAGTAATCATCAATCCACGTGAGAGCACATGGACTGTACCTCTATATAATGAACAAAATTCTTTTGAAAGATGGTTTAGTGAAGATAATAAAATACACCGATTACAACAGAAACTTCTAAATTTAGCACTAAGTTCAGTATATAATTCTATATACAAAATTGAGGATCCCTATATTGTAGATATAGATTATACTTATCTTCAAGAGAGAGAAAAAACATGGTTAAAAGCAAGATACTTGCTTGATCAATCCTTATATCATGATCAATTCTTTTTTGCATCTATAAAGCCTGTATGGGATATAGAAATGATTGAAAGAGGTGCTTATAATCTTTCTGTAATAATTGATTTAGTTCCAGACACAAAAAAAACAGAGAAAGAAAAAGGAAGATCATATTATGAAGATATTCTACTTACTGCCATAGCATGGGAAAGAGAAGGAAAAATAAAAAAACTTTCGTCACAATTTTTCACTGATGAACGTAATAAAAAGATAGTAAATACAAAATCTGATCCAAATGGATATGATAAAGCAATAAAAAGGCTAGAGACAGAGATGTACAATGCATCAAATAATAGAGAGTATGACATAGCAGATAAGTTGAAAACCAGAATAGAAGAAATTAGACAAGAAAAATTAAGCTTAGGAAATAAAAATTAATATATGATCTGGACAAATTTTCTACACATATATCAACCACCTACACAAACAAAAGAAATGCTTGATCTTATAGCAGATGAAAGTTATAGTGTTATTCTCAATACATTGAAAGAAAACCCCAAAGGTAAAATTACACTAAATATAAATGCATCACTAACAGAATTATTTATAAAATATAAATATGATAATCTAATTTCAGATATAAAATTACTACTTGAAAGAGGACAAATAGAGTTAACTGATTCAGCAGCATATCATGCATTCTTACCACTTGTTCCAGAAGATGAAATAATAAGACAAATAGAATTAAATCACAAAATAAATAAGTCTGTATATGGCAATTTATACAATCCAAAAGGATTTTTCTCCCCTGAACTTGGAATATCAGAAAAAGTTGTGAATGTTGTATCAAATATGGGGTATAAGTGGATGTTATTTGATGAGTTAGCGTTTGAGAAAGACAAAGGTGATATAAGACATGACATATTATACAAAATTAAAGGTACAGATATGATAGGTTTTTTCAGAGATAGAGATATTAGTTTTAAAATATTGTCCGCACAACTAGAGAATGGAAATATATTTCTAGCAGAAATAAAAGATTTAATTGATAAAAATATTTACCTACCAACTGCAATGGATGGAGAAACATTTGGACACCACAGACCAGGGTTAGAATTACTTCTTGAAGATATATTTAAATCTGACAAGATTAAAACTGCAAGATATGAAGATCTTATAGATCTTTTTAAAATTGGAGATACCGTATCAATAGTACCTTCTACTTGGGCATTAATACCAGTAGAGTTATTAAAAGATCAGCCATATCAAAGATGGTTAAACCATGATAACGAGGTAAACCAAATGCAATGGCAGCTTACACATTTTGCAATAGAAAAGGTCAATACATCACAGTATAGATTCAATGACTTAGATGATAACAATAAAAAATTAAGTAGGAAAGAAAAACAATGGCATAAATCAAGAAGTATACTTGATAAAGCACTACATTCTGATCAATATTGGTGGGCTTCAGCAAGGCCTTGGTGGAGTATAGAAATGATAGAGAAGGGGGCATATGAACTTAAAGAAAGTATCCTGAATCTCCCTGATTTAGAAGAGAAAGATAAAGAGAAGGCTATAAATTTATATAAAGGAATAATATTTACTTCATTCACTTTTCAAAGAGAAGGAATTATAGACAGAATGGCAAATAATTTTGACGAAGAAGCAGGGGAAATCATTGAAACTAAATCATATGATGCTGATCCCAAAGAATATGATAGCATAATAAAGCATCTTGAAAAACAAATGCTTGAATCAGCAAATAAGCTTAACTTTAAAAGAGCAGAAGAGTTTAGAAAAAGGATAAATAATCTTTATTTGAAACAAAAAGGAATAATAGGCTATAATAAAAGACATGGATAAGATTAATGTTTTATTCGTTTCATCTGAACTTGCACCAATAATAAAAGTAGGTGGTCTTGCAGACGTTGCAGGAGCTTTACCAAAATGTTTACTAGATTTTATTAATATACAAGTTGTAATACCCAAATATAAAATAATACCCACACCAGCTCCCACAACAATTCCTGGATCAGATGTTAAAATAAATTATATAGATATACCAGAATACTTTTCATCAAGAGATAATGTTTATGGGTATCCAGATGATCCAATAAGATTTGCAGTATTCTCACAAAAAGTAGTTCAAGATATAAAAGATGAGAAGTTTGGAAGAGTAGATATTGTTCATATAAATGACTATCATACATCACTCATCCCTATACTTCTAAAAGATATAGGACTAAATAATGTAAAAACTATGTTGACTATACATAATTTAGGACCAGCTTATCAAGGAAGATACTCACTTGACCTATTAGATGCACTGAAACTTCAAAAATACCATTCAACAATAGAAATAGACAAATCAGATAATCAAATTAATCTTCTACTACAGGGAGTATTAAATGCAAATATCGTATCAACGGTATCATCTACTTATGCTAAAGAAATATTAACAAAAGAATATGGAGGAGAGATAGAAGATTTTATGGAACTTAGAAAAAGTAGTTTGTATGGAATATTAAATGGGATAGATTACTCAATTTATGATCCAGAGAAAGATGAGAAGATTTATTTTAAATATAATATATCCAATTATAAGATGGGAAAACTAGAAAATAAGAAAAAACTTATTGATGAATTACATTTAAAATTTGGAACAGACACTCCTCTTTTTGCTTTTATATCAAGGCTAGATTATCAAAAAGGTATTGATATATTGATAAAAGCTATGGAGACTCTAGAAACCAAAAATGTAAACTTTATTATACTAGGAACAGGAGCAAAAGATTTTGAAGATCAATTACAAATTTTAGGAACAAAAAATCCTGCCCTATTTGCTGATATAACTTTTGATATAACGCTAGCAGAAAAAATATATGCAGGGGCTGATGCACTAATCATACCTTCAAGGTACGAACCTTCTGGATTGACACAAATGATTGCAATGAAATATGGAACTTTACCTATTGTAAGATCAACTGGAGGACTTAAAGATTCTGTTGAGGGATTGGTATCTGGATTTACATTTGAAGATTATTCGCCTCTGAGTCTAGTTAATACACTTAAAGAAGCATTATCCATGTTTAATACCCCAAAATGGGACGAAATGATACAAACAGCAATGAACGAAGACTTCTCTTGGGGGAGATCTGCCGAAAAGTATGTTGCACTGTACCAACAACTAGTAAGTAATCTATAATACACATATAATCCTTTTAATAAAAATCAATGATAAGAAAAAAATTAAACATTGGTGTTGATATTGATAATGTTATATTAGATGAAATATCATCTTTAAAATATATATATAGTAAAAATAATATACCAAAAAAAGAAGCACTACCAATAAATCAGATATATTCTCTTCATAATGTTTGGAACTCTCTAGAAGAATATGAATCAAGGCTAAAAGAGTGGCACAATTCTGAAGAATTTTTAAACCTAAAACCTATTAAAGGAGCAAAAAAAGCGCTAACCAGACTATCTAGGGATCATGACATCTATTTAATAACAGCACGTTCATTATTTTTAAAAGATAGAACACTAGAAAATTTAAACTCTCATTTTAAGGGGTATTATAAAGATGTGCACTTCACAGGATATGGGGAAGATACAACATTATCAAAAGCAGAAGTATGTAAAAACTTAGGCATTAATATTTTCATAGATGATGCAGAAGAGAACATTATAGAAGTATCATCACTGGGGATTGATACTTTAATATTTGATACTCCATGGAATCAAAATATTGGAAAAATCAAGAACACAAAGAGAGTCTATTCTTGGAAAGAGATAGAAGAGTATATAAATAGTTAAAATTATATTTTTACTAGTAGAGACTTTTTACTGTTTCATCTATTATTTCAGAAATTACTTCCTCCATATCGGCTTCACTAGTAATTCTTGATGCATAAGGTAAAGTTGCCTCACTTGTGACAAATATTCCCCATTTTTCTTTCAATCTTAACCTTAATTCTTCTAATGGACTATTAGGTATAATGCTTACAATTGAATCATCTGGATTTTGAAATCCCATCTCTTGTGCTGTGTTGTAATCGTTAAATATTTCTGGTGACATATTTTTAATATAATAAACTAAGACATTGATTGTAGTAGAACTGGTAGATTATGTCAACTTATAGTCTTATCCAATGCAAAATGCACACAAGTTAAAAATATCTACTATTTTAATAAAG
The DNA here is from genome assembly GCA_021809565.1 of bacterium. The sequence goes on from JAJZKG010000005.1 coordinate 29,161, forward strand.
TTGGCTGTGTGTGCCAATAAATGCAAAGAGTATTATAATGTTACCTTTGACTGTGTATAGCGCACGTACATCTCCACTGATATCAATACTCCTATATCCTAGATATTTTCCTTTAAGTGCATGATTTCTTAAAGTTATGTCAAAAGGATTCATCTCAAATAGTCTGATTCTATATTTAAACTGATTTTTGATTTTTATGTTTAGTCTTGAATATTGTTTATCAAAGTTTTTTGTGGTTTGAATATTCATTACAAATTATCAAGATGGTCAAACATTTCTTCAAGTGTTTTAAATGGACCGCTCACTTTACCAGCAGCTATCTCTATCTCTGCTTGTGAAATAATTTTTTCCATTTTTTCAGTCATTGGTTCAGTAGTTATAAAATGTACACTTCCAGTACTAGCAAGCTCATACAGATAAGCATTAAGTAAATTGCTCAATGGAATACCTAACTTCCTAGCAACTTTTTGTGCTTTTAATTTGGTTGTTACATCTGTTTTAAAATTAACTGTTTCTGTTTTCATATAATCTATTGTATATACATTAGATAAAAATGTCAAATATAGTGTACGAGTTACATAGTAGTACTAATAAGTTGTTAAACTTTTTTGATTATGGGAAAGAATTCTGTCTCTCTTATATTAGATAAATTTGCAACAATCATAAAGAATCTTTCAAGTCCAACACCAAAACCGGAGGCTGGAGGCATACCATATTCTAATGCTTCTATAAAATCTTGATCCATCATTTGAGCCTCCTTATCACCATTATCTCGCATCTTTTGTTGCTCTTTAAATCTATTTAGTTGATCAATAGGATCATTAAGCTCAGAGAACGCATTCCCAACTTCAGCTCCAAACATCAAAACTTGGAATCTATCAACAAAACTAGGGTTTTCTCTTTTTGATTTTGCAAGTGGAGATATTTCTATTGGATGATCTATTAAGAATATAGGGCCTTTTAATGTTGGTCTTGCTATCTTTTTATATATTCTATCTATCCATCGATTCTTATCTGAGGTGGTATCATCGGATAATCCTATTTCCAAACCTTTTTTCCTTAGTTTTTCTAATGTGTTATATTCTGCAAGATCACATCCAACCTTTTTCATCAAATCTGAATATTTTATCTTAGGCCATGGGGTTGCAAAATTTATTGTTTCATCTTTATACATGATCTCTAAAGTACCAAATGTTTCTTTAATCATATATGTATATAAACCTTGAACAAATTTCATCATATTCTCGTAATCTGAATATGCCCAGTAACATTCCATCATTGTAAATTCCTGGAGATGTTGCATACTCATACCTTCATTTCTAAACACTTTTCCTATGCTAAAAACCTTATCAAATCCTGCAACCATAAGTCTCTTTAGATAAAGTTCTAAAGCTATTCTTAAATATAAATCTTGGTTTAAAGAATTATGGTGAGTTAAGAAAGGTTCTGCTTCAGCTCCACCAGGAATAAGTTCAAGTATTGGTGTGTCTACTTCAAGAAAATTTTCCTTAAATAAATAATCTCTACATGCCTGAAAGAACTTTGATTTTAACCTAAGTTTTTCTTTTAATTCCTTATTGGTTATAAGATCAACATATCTTTTCCTCACTTTCTCCTCCTCATCCTGTAATCCAAAATGTTCACTAGGAAGAGGGCGTATTGATTTAGCAAGCATTTTAAACTCTTCAACATTCAAAGTTATCTCTCCAGCACTTGTTTTGAATAACGAACCTTTTGCCTCTATATGATCACCTAAATCAAAAAGTTCTAGTAAATCATAATCCTTTGTGTTTTTTAAAGATAAAAAAAGTTGTATTTTTGAACTATCATCTTCAATATCAAAAAAAGATATTTTCCCGTGAGATCTTATACCAACAATCCTACCTGTAAGATAGATAGATTTATTTTCAAACTTAGCAAAATTATCTAAAGCTTCCTTGTTAGTGTAATCTTTGTTGGATTTGATTGGATAAGGATCTACGCCTTTATCTTTTAAAAGTTTCAATTTTTCTAGTCTTTGTTGTCTCAACTCATCAAATGTTGCCATATGGTAAAGATTTTATCTTATTCAAAAGGTTTTATCAAACTATATATTTTAATAAAAACTATTTCATTCCTCTTACAATATATAAATGATATAATGGATGTGTATGCAAAAATATTCAAAATTGTTTGGAAAAACTAATAAAGAGGCAAAAGAATTTGATTCAATAAATGCTACGCTTCTACAAAAAGCAGGTTTCATAAATCAAGAAATGGCTGGAGTATACACATATTTACCCCTAGGAGTAAGAGTAATATCAAAAATAGAAAATATAATAAGAGAAGAGATGGACAAAATTGGCAATGAAATTTTAATGCCATCTATCTCTCCCATAGATATATGGAAGACAGCAGGAAGATTGGATAATATAGATGTTATTTTGAAAGCAGTTGGTGGGAATAAACTATCAAAAGAAGGTAATGATAATGAATATATCCTAAATCCTTCTCACGAAGAAATCGTTACACCCCTAGCTAAAAAATATAATTCTAGTTATAAAGATTTGCCATTCGCTATATACCAGATACAAACAAAGTTTAGAAATGAGAAAAGACCTAAATCTGGACTCTTACGTGGCAGAGAATTTATAATGAAGGATCTATACAGCTTCCACCAAAATAAAGAAGATTTACAGAAATATTTTGAGAGTATCAAAGAATACTATTGGAACATTTTTAAAAAATTAGAACTTGAAAAAGATACTGTAGAAGTTTTAGCATCAGGTGGAGATTTTACAAAAAATTACTCTACAGAGTTTCAAGTTAAATGTAGTACTGGAGAGGATAGTATTTATTATGATTCCAAAAATAACATCTACTATAATGAAGAAATTGTACCCAAAGATTTAAAAGAATCAACTAAAGCATCAAAAGCTTCTGAAGCAGCAAATATTTTTCAAATTGACACGAAGTATTCTAAACCATTTAATTATTTATTTAAGGATGAAGATAATAAAGATAAGGAAGTATATATGGGTTGTTATGGTATAGGAATAAGCAGGTTAATGGGGATAATTGTAGAAAAATTCAATGATGATAACGGTATTATATGGCCAACTTCAGTAGCCCCATATGATGTTCATATTATAAATGTTAATAATGAAAATATTGATACAGTAACAAAGATAGTAGACAAACTAGAGAAAGACGGGAAGAGTGTTTTATTTGATGATAGAGAAAATATTACTATTGGAGAGAAACTACAGGATGCTGATCTAATAGGAATCCCTTTAAGAATTCTAATTACAAAAAGAAGTATTGAGAGTGGGGGAGTTGAGGTAAAGAAAAGAAATGAAGATAAAGTTAATATATTTCCCATAGATAAAATTAAATACTAATATGGGAATAGAAGTAGATTCATCCAACCCCGATTTTGACATGGACCGATGGATGACTCAAAGAAGAAAAGAAGCTAGCAGGATAGCTAATGAAGCAAAACGCTCACGAAGAAAAGCAGACAAAGCATATGAAGAATTAGATCAGTATGAAAGAACATTATTGTCTGTATGGTTAGGAAACGGTAATGTTTTAACATGGGAGGAAATTGCTTTGAGGTATTCCAAAATAATAGGAACTGTTATAGAAGGTGGGAGGGGCGATGAAATACTATTCTTTGAACTTGAAAGATTAGGTCTTGTTGATGAAGATACATGGCAAGCAATATTTCATGAGATGGAAGATAGATTAGAAGAATCTGGTTTATTTCATGCAATAGAGGCTCTAGATAATCCATTACAGACTCCATATTACTAATCTAAACTTTCAACACTTCACCAAGGTCCTAATTTATCCATTTATATCAATATACCCCTATATTATTTAACACATATACTAACGTACATCTTGACATACATTAGAATGTACTCTATACTGTGTTTACTATGATGCAAATTGTGAGTATATCAGATGCAAGAAATAATTTTGCAAAACTAGTTCAGAAAGTGAAGACAACAAGGGAACCTATCATAATTGTACAGGATAGTTCACCAAGTGTTGTTTTATATCCTTATGAAGAAGTACTAGAAAATGAGAAGAAAAACCAAAAACTGTTTCAAGAAAGGTTTGAAAATTTTCTGACATTAGGCAAGAAAGTAGGAAAACAATATCTGAAAGAGAGAAATATAACTAAAAAATTATCAGAAGACGAGTTATACAATCTTATTAAGAATGAATAGGGTTATTGTTGATAGTAATATTTTTCTATCAGGGTGGTTGTTTGGTGGAAATCCAGAAAAAGTATTAAGATACTGGTCAATGAAAAAATTTGTTTTATGTATTTCTCCAGAACTGCAGGCAGAATTAATTAACAAACTCCAAAACAAATTCCATATAGATAATGATACTGTTAAATCACTTATAGTAGATCTTGAAAATAACTCAAAAAAAATTATTCCCAAAGTTAAAATTCTATTATCAAGAGATCCTTTAGACAATTTTATTTTAGAACTAGCAGAAGAATCTCATGCAAATTTTATAATAACTGGAGATAAAGATTTATTAATTTTGAAACATTATAAAAAAACAAAGATTGTTTCACCTACAGAATTTTTAAAAATCATTATATAAACAATGAACCATTAGCTTCTTACATAACATCAATAGATGATATAGCGAATTAGTCATATCACTGATCCATAGAATCTTGATTCATAGAATTTTTAAAAATCAATATCCATATTATTAATTTTTAAAAATGCTTTATTCATTAGTACTAAAATAATCAGCCCTGATATTATTACCATTAAGATTAAGGATAATAAAAACCCATATTTATATAATATATATAGTAGAAAGGCTATATAGAATATACTCAAAAATGTAGCAAACAAAGCTGATGGTGTTGTAGATAAATCTTGTAGGCTCCTATTTTTAAAATTAGGAGATATAGTACCTAAGGATAAGAATATTACACTAATAGTTAGAAATGTTACTATGGTGAATATTATAAAATAGTAAAAATAGTTGCCCTTGAAATTCAGGAAGAACTGAAAAATTAGATATAAAACTAAAGTTTGTACAAACATGAATATTACTGATGCTATGTATTTATATTTTAAAATTACGCTTCTTTTTATTGGTGCTTGAAATATTACCCAACCTCCTTTTTTCTCCAAAGATAGCGATGGAAATATAAAATACAATGATAACAATGTTAATATATAAGCGAAGCTGCCAAGTATTAATACATAAAATAAGCTGTAGTATTTTGAAGATATATTAGCATTCCCTATAGTTATTATTAAAGCTATGAATATTATTAAAAGGAAAAATATTGATAAAGAGTTAATTAAATTTTTCTCTTGTTTGAAGAAATTGTTGAGTTCTTTATTTAGAATAAAATTTTTAAAATATTTAGTATTTCTATCAGATTTTATCTCAGTTGATAGTTTAAAAACAACTTTTTTTGAAAACATTGCAAAAATAAAATATAGAACTATTATCTCAAAAATTAAAATTACAAGCTCGGAATAGTCTCTGAAACTTAATATATTAGATATAAGACTAGAAGGTAGTATACTTAAAGGTTTTGACTGCATCATTATGTTTGTAAAAGCAGAAACATTTTTTGATTTAGAAAGTAACTCTAGATTTGGAATAATCCTTAAAGCTAAAAGAAATGACAGAAAAAGTATAACTACTAATGAAATATTTGTCTTTATACTAGCCCTTAGTGTAGGAAATATTTGATCAGTAATCATAACCCATATAGCATCAAACAACGTAACAAATATTGATGAAAGAATAAAAAGAAGTATAACCAAAATTAGGAAAGGGAGGGTAAAAAATTGTATGTTATATATATAAATATATGTGAATATTATTGGAGATGAAAAGAGCGAAATTATTAGTATATTTGTGAAAAATATATGAGCAATCTTTGATATTATTATATCCTCCTTACTCACAGGAAAAGTTAAAATATAGCTTTCAAAAGGGTTTATAAGAAATGTTTTAAAAAGCAATGCACATGATGATATAAGGGAAAATATAAAGATAAAAAATAGTGAATCTGATATTATCAAATTTACAACATCAATATTAACATTATGTTGTTTAAGTATAGTAAGTAAGAAAAAATAAAGTATAAACTCAATCAACAGTAAAGCTATTACTGCGAGGAAAAATAGAAAAATTACAATTTTCCTTGCAATATTTTTCTCTTTAAAATATTTTGAATTTGCAAGTAAGGCATACTTTATGAAATATTTACTCTTCATATGTCAGTTTCAAAAACACATCTTCTAAATTATTTTTCTTAGTTTCACTCTTTAGTGCATCTATAGTACCTTCATGAATAATTTTTCCATGATTAATTATGCCAATCCTAGTACAGATTTTGGAAGCTATATCCAGTGAATGAGTGGATAAGAATATAATCCCATTATTTTTTGAAAAATCTTCTAATATTTTTTGAAATTGTATAACAGATTTGGGATCTAGACCAATTAGAGGCTCATCTATGATTAAAATCTTAGGATCATGCATCAGGGTAGCCGCAATAACAAGCTTCTGTCTAGAACCTCTAGAAAGATTCTCTATGTTTAAATCTGGATTCTCATCTATATCAAAAAGATTTAATGCTTCTTTTATCCTTTTATCCCTATCTTGAACATCATATATATCAGCTACAAAGGATAAAAATTCTTTTGCATTAAGTCTCTCATATACATATGGTTCATCAGGCATATATCCAAGTATTTTTTTAACATCAATATCTTTGTTGTCTCTACCATCTATTAGTACATTACCACTGTCCTGTACGTATATACCAGCCATTATTTTTACCGTAGTACTTTTTCCTGCTCCATTAGGGCCTAAGAAACCATAAATTTCACCTTCTTTAACCTTAATATTAATATCATGAAGAACTTTTCTACCATTGAATGATTTTGAGAGGTTATTAATTTCTAACATAATAATAATTTATATTAAATAATCACATATATCAATACCTATAGTATTGGTATTGAAACTATAGGGTAGTCATTGGGGAACAAATCAGATAGGAGTAGTATATGTTAAATTATTTAATATCTTCTTTAATGAAATTTTCGACTTCTTTAAGATGTAAATCCAAAAGATTTTGTGATTTTGCTTCAACATTAAGTCGTACCAGTGGTTCTGTGTTAGAACCTCTTAGATTAAATCTCCAGTCACTAAAATCCACTGATAGACCATCAATGTGCGATACTTTACAATCTTTATTGTCTGAATAATTCTTTTCAACATTATTAAGTACTTTCTCTGTATCTTGAACCTCATAATTTATTTCAGGGGATGTAAAATACTTAGATCTATAGTATGAGAGTAGGGAAGAGAACTCAGTATTTTGAGTTTTTAAAAGCTCCATCATCATTAGCATAGGAATCATACCATTATCTGAATAGAAGTTATCTTTAAAATAGAAATGCGAGCTTATTTCTCCTGCAAATATAGCATCTTCTTTTTTCATCCTTGATGCTATAAAGGAATGTCCCGCTTTAGATATTATAGGTATTCCCCCCATTTCTTTTACAGTGTCATCTATAGCCCAAACTTGTCTTGGATCATGGATAATTTTAGATCCCTTATTCTTAATTAATATATTTTTTGCAAGCAATGCTGTTATAAAATAGCCCGTTGAAGAAACTCCATTATTATCAATAAAACCACATCTATCAGCATCTCCATCAAAAGCTACACCCAAATCTGCATGTACTTCAATAACTTTTTTTTCTATATCAGACAAATTAGCTTCCTCCATAGGATTTGCAGGGTGATTAGGAAAATTCTCATCAGGTTCAAAGTACATGCTCACAAGTTCACAATCTAATTTTTTAAATATAGCATCTACTACATATCCAGCTACACCATTACCTGCATCTACAACAACTTTTAAACCTTTTATCTTGTCTTTATCTACAAAAGAAAGAACATGATTGACATAATCATCTAGAATATTTATCTTTGCTGTTTCTATTTTATCTACATAGTCTATATCATGAGAAAGACTATCCTTTACCATATCTCGTAACTCATACATCCCGTTATCTCCAGATATAGGGTCTACATCTCTTAGCACCAACTTAACACCATTATATTCTTTAGGGTTGTGAGATGCTGTAATTTGAGCTCCTCCATCAAACTTATAATATCCTGCAGCAAAGTACATCATATCTGTAGATATAATACCTATATCAGTAACTCTAGCTCCCGCAGAAATAGCTCCTTTTATAAAACTTTGAAATAATGAGGGGGAAGATGACCTTATATCCCTACCGACACATATATTTTGTAAATTCCCATATTTCACAAAGAAATAACCTATTCTTGCTACAATGTCTTCATTTATTTGGTCTTTATAAATACCTCTTATATCATAAGCCTTGAAAATTGATTCATCCATGGCATATATATTATATAAAACAAATTATAAATTCAAATTATCCATATGGATCTATCATCCTTAATGCAGGGAATCTATCTAATATACCTTGGAACAAGGATGTATCAACACTAGACTGATCAAATTGAAATTTAGAAACCTGTCCTTTTCTATGTACATAGGTTTCTATTTTTCCAAATTGTATTCTAATAATTTCACGTGCTATATCCCCCTTAGACATCCTTATACCATCTTTGGAGTCTTGATTTAAAAGAGTAAATCTTTGTGGATCAAGTGCAGCAAATTCACTATATATCCTATTACCTAATCTTAAAACATCACTTTGCTCATATAAATCAGCTCCACTCCTCCCACTGTCTTCTTCCACAGCCTGAACAGCTTTTTCATGATCAATTGTAGGAACAACAACATGAAAATCAGAGATTTGAAGTGAAGCTAAAAAAGTAGAATCTAAATCAAACATAAAGTGATATAGTGAATCAATATCTCTTAATATACTAGGATCTTTTTTTGAATAATATGCACATGTCATTGCATTAGATGTTATAAATCTATCAAACAACACATATGTGGGAACCTTAAAATTACTAAGTTGGGTCTTTAATGTAGGAACAGTCTCAAGTCTATTTAATGCATATATAGCCATCCTTTGATATATATCAATACTTGAATCATCCCTACTTAAAAGTTTCTGTATTATTTGACCCCACAAGGCCTCATATTGAGGGTAATCTACAGTCAATACATTATATCCCAATCCTGAAATTATATCAGCCATTTCCTCCGTTGCAGAACCCTTACCAGAACCATCAATACCATCTATAACGGATACTCTGAAATTATCCCTGTGTAATTTCTCTCCATACATAAATTCCATATGTTGCCTATAGTATCACCACCAAATAAAAAACTCAAATATGATTGATATAGCCGATCATTGATGTTAGAATAATTCTAGATAATCTAAAATAATATTATGAAACATATTAATGTAGCTTTAGTATTTGCAAGTTTACTTACAGCTTTGTATTTTTTTTCATCTGCTGCATTTGCTACAAACACAGTGAATACTAGCCCAAATTTTGCTAAATTCGGATTTCCAAATGTGTTAAAAACATTAAATGTGATTAACAATAAAAGTTATACATTCACATCTGATGGGATAACAGTAACAATCCCATCTGGAGCATTTGGAGAAAATGCAAAATTCGAATTATTAATGGGAATGGACAATACTTTTAATAAATTATTACCAAAAGGAAATACTTTAGTGACAAATTTCGCATTCAAAGTGACGAATTTATCAAATAATAAGATAATAGATATATTTAAAAAACCAATTACAATATCAGTAAAAAATAGTAAAATCAATGCAAAAACTATCTATTATAATGTAACTCCAACAACACCCTTAAAAGTTGTGCAAAATCCAGTTCAAGCAACAATAATAGGCACTACACTAACCCATCAAAACCCAGTATCAGAAGTTGGTTGGGTAATAGCCACTCCAACAAATTCTCTACAAAAAACCATAGTTCCTGTAAAGACTACTCCGCAAAGTTCATCTTCAACAACTGAAGATATAATACTTGTAGTGTTGGGACTTTTAGTTATTGCATTTATTGGTAGGCAAATGATGCAAAATAAAATTCAAAAATAATTATTTTCCTTCAATTTTTTTCATCTTATTAGCAATCTTTATTTCAGATTCTCTTCTTGCAATATGGTAATCTGAAAAATCGCAGTGTAACCCTGAAAATAGGGAAGGGTGCTTATCTTTAACAATTTTAGCCATCTGCTGCATTATCTCCCTATAATGTGGTCTTCCTTGAGGACCAGTTCTAAGTTCCACCATCCAAAATATCTCTCTTGCCGTAGCATGCATATACCATTCTTGCATATAACCATATGGAACAGCATATTGTGCAGATTCTGGAGATTCTAAATATAATTTTTTATATAACCCCTCAACTCTAGAAAAAACTCTTTGTATCTCTTCAAAAAAAGGAGATTCAATAACATCTTGATCAAAGTCATATCCAAGAGATGTTGTAAAAATACCTCTTTGTGATGTTAATTGTCTATGCCTGTGTAAATCTCTAAAATCTCCACCTCTAGCTATAACACTAAATGAATATGATGCTGCTTCAAATGCCCTTGGAACTTTTCTAAACCTTACCACTTCACGTTTAATTTTTTTGCCATCTGTAGATTCACTATCAATTTGTTCTCTTTCTTCAAATAATGTTTTAAAAATTTCAGATATTTTATCAGGAGATAAATTACTTACTATTCTAATTATATCTTGGTAAGAAAGAGGTGTATTATTGTCACCATAAAGATATGATATCAAAACTTTTCTTTCTGCATTGTAAGTTGAATCAACTAATGTCACAAATTGATCAGGGTTTTCCCTACATTCATCCTTATCTTGGGACAGTTTAGCTAGATACCTGTTACTAACATTCCTTATACCTCTTCTATAAGATTGTACTTCTTCTCCTCTTTTGGTTTTTACTCTCTTTATAAATGAAGGAGCTACTTTAAAGACCTCTTGGGCTATTTTATCTGCTATAGTAATAACTTCAATGTTGTCTGATGCCAACATCTTATTCAGCAACCCTTCCAGTGCCCTTCCATTACAGTTTAATGCTAATGATGTTTGAGTGGAGAATGGAAGTATATCCCTTAAATCATCAAACCTCTTTGAGGAACGTGATGATAAAAAAGAGGCATCTGTCTCATCACTGCCCTTTGGATATTTAGATTTAATATATTCAAGGTATAAAGGTGATAATCTGTCATATAAAGAGAACAGTTCATCCATAACTTCTATATATTCCATTTGTAGTCCTGTATCCTTAATTTCAGGTACAACATATTGATACTTATAATCTCTTCGTTTTTCTGAAAAAGATACATACCTTGAAGATTTTTCAATTGGAGATATACCGACTCTTTGGGATTCAATAACATTGGTAGCAATATTTGAAACACCTTCTATACATATATGAAGATTGCCCATCTCAGCAATAGAATCATCTCCATACAAAGCTAGCCATTTTTCAAAAAAATCCCTACCTTTTTTAACATTTAAAACACTATCTAAATCACCTCTTAAATTCAAAAATTCAATAAGTTTATGTAGATTATCTCTAACTTCAAGACGTGATTGTCTTTCTAAACTATTCTGAAGAGCCCATTCTGAAGTTTCTTCTGGGTACATCATTGGTTTTATATATTCATCAAGAAAAAGTCTTCTTAGTGATCTTGTAGACCTAGAGTACCTCGATGATAAAGCTCCAATTATTTCTTCTGGTAAATTATGTATTAAATATACTGGTTCAGTCAAATTAGAAAAGAAAGGTCTTAATATATCTTTTTCTTCTTCACTAAATTTCTCAGCAAAATAAGGGATCTCATAACCTACAGGAAAAGGAAATTCCATCTGCATGAAATCTTCATCCATAAGTCCATGTTGTGTGTCTATTGTTTCTCCAGCAATAGTAGTGATTTAAAAATAATTTAAAATGGGGAGTGTATCGATTATAAGCTAAATAAAAAATGTAGTCAAAAACATATAAAAAATACCCTGTGTATGTTAAAATTTGGAAAAGGACCTAGGTCCAAAGGATTTAACTTAATGAAAGAAGAAATAAAAAACAAAATAATGCAAATATTAAAGAACGAGTATGATATAGATACTTCAGTACCTTTGTTTATACCAAAAATAACCATACCCTCTATTAATCACGGTGATTACTCTACAAATATAGCATTAATACTTGCAAAAAAACTGAACCAAAACCCAAAAGATATTGCAGAAAATATCAAATCACACTTAGATAGTTTTGAATGTATAGTAGATGGTGGATTTATAAATATATGGATACCTCAAAATAAGCTCACTCAAAATCTTTACAAAAATCAGAAAATAGAGAAGAGAGACGAAAAGGTTCTTGTTGAATACTCTTCCCCCAATATTGCAAAACCACTCCATATAGGTAATTTAGTCTCTACAATAGTAGGGGATTCAATATATAGAATATATAAATACCTAGGTTATGATACTGTTAATGAAAACCATTTAGGGGATTGGGGAACACAGTTTGGAAAACTACTGTATGCTGTAGAGCATTGGGGAGATAGTAAAAAAATAGAAGAAAATAAAAGTGAAGAACTTTTAAAACTATATATAAGATTTCATAAAGAAGAAGAAAATGATGAGGATTTAAAGGATAAAGGTAAAATATATTTTGAGAAGTTACAAGGTGGTGATAAAAATCTCATAAAACTATGGGAAGACTATAGATCTTGGAGTATAAAAGAAATAGAAAAAATATATAAAATACTGGGTATCAGCTTTGTAAACATGCATGGAGAGAGTTTTTATGAAGATTCTTCGAAAGAAATTATAAAAGATGCACTCAGAAGAAAAATAGCAAAAAAAGATAAAGATGGAAGCGTAGTTATAGATACTGGTGAAAAAGTACCATTATTAATACAAAAATCTGATGGTACAACTTTGTATTCAACAAGAGATCTTGCTGCATTAAAATATAGATGCGAAAATATGAACAAAGATATTGTAATTTATGAGATAGGAGTAGAGCAGAAGCACGCAATTGAACAAATGGTAAAAGCTGCTACAATACTAGGGTATACGAAAAAAGCAAAAATATATCTTATATTCAACGGTTTTGTAAAATTACAAAATAAAGAAAAATTATCAACAAGAAAAGGGAATATTATCACAGTAGAAGAGGTCATAAAAGAGGTTGAAAAAGAAACAAAAAGTATAATGGAAAAAAGGGGAATATCGAATAAAGATATTATTGAGAGTATCGCTGTAGGGGCTATTAAATTTAATATTCTTAAAAAACATTATTCCAAAGATACTGAGTTTAATTGGAAAACTTTACTTGATTTTAATGGTAATACATCTACATATTTACAATATACTTATGTAAGATGTAGAAGTTTACTTAAAAATATAACTTTAAAAAAAGAGAATTTAATATTTAATGAAGAAGAAGAAATACTTCTACTAAGAAAATTATATCATTTTTTAAATGTGGTAGAGAATGCCCAATTATCACCAAATGTTTTAGCTGAATATTTACTTGATATAGCAAGATTATATAATAGCATATATCAAAAATATAACATACTAAAAGAAAATGACCCTATTAGAAATTCAAGACTTGTATTATCCTATAAAACAATGGAGACAATTAAGGCAGGATTATCTTTATTAGGTATAAATACAGTAGATAAGATGTAATTAAACTTTTCTTGTTGCTATTATTTTTTGATATTCTCTAGCACTTTTCCTAACAGTCCTCTTACCTGTCTTATGGTCAACACCTATCAATCCAAAATCACCCAACCATCCCTCATGTAATTCAAAATTACCTACCAAACTCCAATGAATATACCCTCTAACATCTACACCTTCACTTATCGCTCTCATTACCTGATATATACTTTCCCTTAAAAACCAAGGTCTTAACCTATCTTCTGAATCTGCAAGACCATTTTCACTAATCATTATGGGTAAATTATACTTTTTTAAAAATGTAATAATATGGTAAAGATTTTCGGGGTTTAGATACCATCCTAAGTCTGATCTTGGTTCGCTATCTTTATTGTGGAAATTACCCCTACCAGGATTCAATCCTTCTTTAACATTATGCATGTATTGATTTAATGCTATAAAATCAATATCTCCTTTGATTGCAGGTAAAAATGCATTATTTAATCTTCTAAACAGCTCTGAACCCAATATATCTTGTATACTCCCAGATTTAGGTTCTACATAAACAAGATTTACAGATGTTGAGACTTCGGTAGAAGAATCATGTGATTTAATTTTTTGGTAAGCTCTCTTATGAGACTCAATCAGATTTTTCCTAACTTGAATAGCTTTCATAAAATTATGTCTCTTTTCTGGAGGCCAAACTCCATATATATATCCCATAAATATATACATTTCAGGCTCATTGAGTATAATAATATGTTTTATATCTCCATCAAGAACTCTTAATAATTTTTCTACGTATTCTGCAAAATTTACATCTGCTCCTTTAGCTTCGAAACCACCCTTTTCTGAAAACCACAATGGACTTGCAAAGTGAAATAGTGTCATAACTGGTTCAATCCCTCTTTGTCTACAATCATCAATAAACTTTCTATAATGTAGTATAGCTTTTGGATCAAATTTACCTTCTTGTGGTTCTATTCTTGAACGTTCTATAGATGTACGCACTATCTGAAGACCTAGATCTTGAGCTATATCTAAATCTTCTATATAACCATCTTGTTCCCAACCAAGAGATCTTCCTCTTCTATAATTTTCTGGGTCTTGAGCTTCAGACTTAATTCTATTCCAAATATCTTGAGGTAACTGTCTATCTTGGTTATTCCCATGATCTATATTTTCTGAAGCTTCCTTAGCCTTTTTTTGTGTATGTCTACCAAATAGGGAATTATCAGACCAATCACTATTATAATCATCACCTTCTACTTGCAAACCAGATACTGCTGCTCCAAATTTAAAATCTACTGGTATATTTAATTGTTCAGTATGCCTACTATAGACTACATCTTCTCTCTCCATAATAAATACTAAAGAATATGGGATTATACTACATATATAAAGATAGGAACAATATTAGAACTAATTAGGGGTAAATAATACAGCCTGAGTTACAGATGATACAGAGTAATATTGGTTAAATATTAAATTAGGGCCTAAAGCAGGATCATTCATCAAATACTCTCCATTGGATAGCACTTTTGTTAATAGTACATAGTGATACCCATATCCAACTGATACAACAACAGGATGTCCTTGACCAAGCTCGGTGTTTATCTCTCCCCAGTTTACATAACCTCCAAATAAACTCCCTAGAGGAGTAACATTAAATATTCCAAGACCATTCCAGTTAAACAAAGGTCCTTCAAAATTAGCTGGATTTTCTGCTATTGTTGCAGGAGTTATATTATAACCATAATATTTAGCATCCATTGCCACAGCTGTTATTAAACAACCAACCTCACCAATAGTATAACCACTGTATCCTACACCTATATTAGCCCATGCAGGATTACCTTGATTATAGTAGTAACCATATGGTGTAGCTACAACATGTTGTTTTGAAGATACATTACTTGATATTTGAGCTAACTGTGTACCGTTGGCCGGAGCTTGGGGTAGTGTAGTAGTAGATTGCCCCGAATTTGTTGTACTGTTAGGGATATTTTGGTTATTTTGTGCAATATTATTAGCATTTGAAGGTGTGGTTACAATAGGGGACAGTGTTTGACTAGGAATAAATATTACTTTTCCTGGAGTGACTGATAATGTTGCTACAGAACTCAATGTATTCCAGCTTTCAATACTACTTTCTGGAACATTAAACTTTTCTGATATAGATTGAAGTGTGTCTCCAGGTTGTATAATATATGTACTGCCTGGTACAGGAACTATATTAAGCTTTTGCCCAGGAGTTAGTGTAGATGATTGTAGGTTATTTGACCACTGTATAACATTGGCCGATGTATTAAATTGAGTTGCTATAGATTGAAGTGTGTCTCCTTTTTTTACTGTATACAGATTTATTAAAGCATAGTTATGAGATTTCACGCTTGATTTAGTTAAATTACTACCTGAAGCCTGAGAACTTACATCTGACAGAATACTATTTTGAAGATTAGCCCTTATAGCATAAGCCTTTTTAACACCTATACTTTTATTATTAATATTATTTACATTCTTCATAAAAAACATAAAGAATGAGAAAATAAATATGGACAGAACTGAAAACATTAAGAAAGGTTTATACAAAGACCCTCTCTCAAAATAGAATTTTTGTAATAAATTAACCTTAATGAAATTAACTTTGATTAAAACTCTATCAGATTTGTGTATATAATAGGATACAAGCTCAGACCTATCATCAATGTATGTTTGTAATGAGTTATAGAGCTGAACAAATATATTTAGTTTAGTTTTAAAATCACGACCCCATACCCGAGGTCTAGCCACATCATCAATATCAAACATTAAGATAATCAAATTAAATTAAGGCAGATCTAAATTATTATACATAAAGAGTGGTATTATGTAAACATAA